>CAMYJL010000361.1 GCA_947258645.1 uncultured Nitrospinota bacterium | reverse complement strand
AGCCGGGCGAAGTTTCCCTTCGCGCCGGGCCCGTATAATGCCCCCATCTTTTGAGGCTTGATTGACGTCCAGCCGGCGGCGGGGCCCCGCGGCCGGCTGGCTCAGACTGCGCCGCGGCAAAGACAAAGCGCGAAAAGCAAAACGGAGGGCAACAGATGGGCCAGGAGAAAAGCATCATCAGGGACGGAATGCGGATCGACTGGGACGTGCCGATCAAGATGGAAGACGGCATCGTCCTGCGGTGCGATGTGTACCGCCCCATCGAGGAGGGAAAATACCCCGTCATCATGACCTACGGACCCTACGGCAAGCTGCTTCACTTCAACGAAATTTACGCCGACCAGTTCCAGCGGATGTGCGAGGATTTCCCCGAGATTCCCGCCGGATCCACCAACAAGTACCAGAACTGGGAAGTCGTCGACCCCGAGAAATGGGTGCCCGACGGCTACGTCTGCATCCGCGTGGACTCGCGCGGCGCGGGCCGCTCGCCGGGGGTCATCGACATCTGGTCCCTGCGCGAGGCGCAGGACCTGGCCATCTGCGTCGACTGGGCCGGCGTCCAGGACTGGTCGAACGGCAAGGTGGGCCTCAACGGCATCTCCTACTACGCCGAGAACCAGTGGCAGTGCGCGGCGCTCCAGCCCAAGCACCTGGCCGCGATCTGCCCGTGGGAGGGCGCGGCCGACTACTACCGCGACATGGCCCACCACGGCGGCATCCTCTGCAACGGCTTCACCAAGGACTGGTCCGAGGCGCAGGTCTATACCGTCCAGCACGGCAAGGGGAAAAACGGCTACCGCTCGAGCATGAACGGCGAATGGGTATCCGGCCCCGTCACGCTGACCGAGGAAGAGCTCGGCGCGAACCGCAACAACTTCTACGAAGACTGCCTCTCGCGCAAGCTCGACACCGACGCGTACTGGCAGTCGCGGATGCCCGACTGGTCGAAGGTAGAGGTCCCGATGCTCTCCACCGCCAACTGGGGCGGACAGGGCCTGCATCCGCGCGGCAACTTCGAGGGGTTTGTGCGCTCCGCCTCGAAGGAAAAGTGGCTCGAGGTCCACGGCATCGAGCACTGGACGCACTTCTACACCGACTACGGCATGGACCTGCAGAAGCGCTTCTTCGGCCATTTCCTCAAGGGCGAGAACACCGGCTGGGACAAGCAGCCCAAGGTCCAGCTTCAGGTGCGCCACCCGGGCGAGAAGTTCGTCGAGCGCCACGAGAGCGAGTGGCCCCTTGCGCGCACCGAGTGGAAGAAGTTTTACCTGAATCCGGCCGGCCAAACGCTGTCGACCGAGCCCCAGAGCGCGGCGGGCTCGGTCACCTATGGCGGATTTTCGGACGGCGTGACCTTCATGACCCCGCCGCTCGAAGAGGAGGTGGAGATCACGGGACCGATCGCCTCGAAACTCTGGGTATCGTCCTCGACGAGCGACGCCGACCTGTTCCTCGTCGTGCGCGTCTTTGCGCCGGACATGAAGGAAGTGACCTTCCAGGGCGCGCTCGATCCGCACACCCCGATTGCGCAGGGCTGGCTCCGCGCCTCCCACCGCAAGCTCGACGAGAACCTGACGCTGCCCTACCGGCCCTACCACACGCACGATGAAGAGCAGCCCCTCGAGCCCGGCAAGGCGGTTGAGGTGGACGTCGAAGTCTGGCCGACCTGCATCGCCGTGCCCAGGGGCCACCGGATCGCCCTCTCGGTGCGCGGCTCGGACTACGTCTATCCGGGCGATTCCACTGTCGATCTCGGCGCATACGCCAACTGGACCGGCTGCGGGATCTTCCGTCACGACGACCCGCGCGACCGGCCGGCCCACATCTTCGGCGGCGACGTGACGCTGCACACCGGCCCCGACAACCAGGCCTACGTCATGCTGCCCGTCATCCCGGCGAAATAGGCCGGGTGGTTTGAGTCGATAGAACAACTAGAGGGTGGAGTCCCGAATCACGGGGCTTCACCCTTTTTTGAAAAAAGGAGCCCTCGCAATGGAAATCAAATCAACACTGGTGGTGGTCAACGAAAAGGAAATTCCGCCCCAGCCCGGCGTGACAGACGGCCAGTCGCTCCAACCGATTGTCGGAAACGCGGAGCGGCCCACGGACAGAATCCGCGTTGCGCTGGCGACCTTCGAGCCGGGGACGATCGAGCGGCTCCACTGGCACCCGATCGAGGCGTTCTATTACGTGATCTCGGGGCGGGCCACCGTGCGGGATTTCGAGGGCAAGGAATACGACGCCAGTCCCGGCACCTCGATCTACGCCCCCGCCGGAATCGCGGGCGCCCACGAATGGGAGGTCCGGGAAACGATGCAACTGCTGAGCGTTCGCGCGAGCACCGACTCCGCAAGGAAGATGCAGTTCACGGTGGAGAAGGACACCAAGCGGTCCTACATCGATCTGGATGAATTGGTCCGGCGCGAAGGGGTGCGCTTCGAGTCGCACTACTAAGGAGGTAATAACCAAAATAGCTCGAAAGCGTTCTCTTCAGATTCTTTGCACCTCACGAGTTCTATCTCTTCGCAGTCATCCGCCGGGGTTTTCCTAGCGATGAGGCGTATTCCTTAACGGAAAGCAGAGCCTTCCTTTTTTAAATCCTCCCTTGAACTGTATCAGGCTCAAGAGGTGTCTCTTCCGCCAAGGCGGATCGCATTCCACCCCAAGTGCGAGGGCTGCCTCTTCTGCCAATATGGCATGCACGGCCTTGGTCGGATGAATTCCGTCCCAGAACAAATATTTTTTGGGCCTCCGGCAAAAGAAGGGCGGCCCGTCGGGCATGATGCAGGGGTCAACGACATTTCTCAGACCAAACGCACCTGGATCAGCCAGCATGTCATCGAATGTTTGGGAAACATCCGCTCGAACGATCTCGATACCGGGCAAACCTGCCTCTAGAGCATCCAAAACATCCGTCAGGCCCGGCAAATCGATCGGCGGGCTCGGGCTCGTGAAGCCCGTGTTAAACACGCCGGTCAAAAATGTGGCCCCCGCCGCGGCGCCAGGAAAAAGGTCATCCAGCATTTGTATGGCGGGCAGCGGCCCAAGGTCAGGAACGTTTAAAACGAGAAACTTTTCCGCACCCGCAAGATACAAGTCAACGATGTTGTCGCTGATCTTTGTGAGAGCGGTACCGATGACAGTAAAAGCAGCGGTAGGATCGCTCGGATCAAAAACCTCAAGGGCATCCCGAATGTCATTGCCGCCCATATCCACCACATACAGGGCATCGGGTGGCGCCGCCCCGCCGGAATCGATGAGGAATGCGCCCACCTGATCGGACAGGTTGACTTCGCCCACCACATCGCGCGCCCTGGCGCCTCCCACCGCATAATTGGTCGCCTTCGGGAGAAAATCATTGTTTTACAAACACATGACCCGGTCGAAGATTGAATTTCTTAAGGGTGTCAAGTCATTGCTGGATGACCGCATCGAAGACCTCGAGAAAAAGGATTCCAAAAAGGCCGGCACTAAAATGACCAAAGTCAAGGTTGAATGAAGCCCCTCCCGCACAAGCTGATATTATTGAATCCTACTAGATATTAACCCAACCCGGACAAGCCGGAATTGAATATTGACGATTGAAGATTTAT
>CAMYJL010000360.1 GCA_947258645.1 uncultured Nitrospinota bacterium | reverse complement strand
CCGTCACCGTCGCCATCGTGGACGCCGGAGGGCATCTTCTCCATCTGGAACGCATGGACGGCGGACGCTTCCACACGATTCACTCATCAACGACCAAGGCCGTGTGCTCCGCTTCCAACAAGCGGCCCACCACGACCAAGGGCGCGCAGGCCCAGGAACTCGATACCCTTCACGCCATCGGACTCTCTCTGGCCGCGGGCCCCGAGCGGTGGACCGCGATGGAGGGCGGTTTCCCCATCATCTATGACGGCGAATGCCTCGGCGGGATCGGCGTGAGCGGGGGCGACTGGGAGCAGGACGAAAAAATCGCACAGGCGGCGGTCGACGCCGTGGGCGCGTCTTCTTCGTTGAGTTAAGGTCGAATTCAATTTCAGGATCAGCTTTACCTGTCGAAAGGAACCCAAATGGCACGCCGCGTTCAAGCACTTCCGGGCCCGGCTCGAACTCAGGGATTCGCTGAAGCGCATCCCGGCGTATTCGCCGCGATCAATTTAAGCGGCGGGAGAGGGACGACATTGGCCGGCAGAACCCTCGACGAAAGAGGCGGGGGAGGAGATACAAATTTCGGGCTCATCCTGACCAAAGAAAAACCCGTTATCGTCGATAACGATATTCGAGTCAGGAAAGAGTTTCTGTCCGGAATGCGCCGGATCACACGAAAAGCGACGGGACTCATTCTTCACACCCACCACAATTTCGACCACACATCCGACAACGCCTACTACCACAAACAAGGAGCCATCTCGTTCGGAGCGAGTATCGTTCAACAAGAGATGGAAAGGGAGTTCAACGCGGGCATCTGGGTAAGTCAGATGGCGGGCCGCCTGCTTAAAGTGGAACATTTCGACGGAAAGATCGGGATCGCTCCTCCCGTAGTCTCTTTCGATGAGGAACTGACCGTCCGTTACGGGGGGCGTACTTTTCAAATGATTTTCATCGGGCACTGTCACACGAAATCGGACACGGTCATATGGATGCCCGAAGAAAGAATTTTGTTCGCAGGGGATGCATTCACATACCGCACTCATCCGGTGGTCCGAATCGGGAACATCTTGAACTGGACCAAGACCCTCGATCGACTCAGGAAGTTTCCCGCACGCCAAATCATCCCGGGACACGGGCCTCTCCCCCCCCGAGGGAATCATTGCCTTGACGAGTTCAAGGGATATCTCACAAAACTGCGAAACCGGACCGCGGCGGCTCTCAGAAAAGAGGGAACTCCCGTAAAAGCCGCAAAACGGGTTCGGATGGATGAATACCGAAACTGGTTTCGCGCGCCCCTCGTTTACGTGAACGCTCTCAAGATGGCCAAAGAGCTTCGGGGAAAGGCGTAAATCGTTGATGAACATGGCCCGAGATAACGTGCGCATCGGATCGACGACTGAGGAGGTACGATGACCATATCGTTATTGAGGAATTCCATGATGGGATTTTTCTCGCTTGTGATGAGTCGCAATTGAAAACTGAATGTGCCATGGCACATTCGGAAATTCCGTAACCCGACAGGAGGCTTGCAAATGAAAAAACTACTCGCAATTTCCCTCGGCATGTTATTCATGATTGCCGTGCTGGGATATTCCAGCCCCGCTCAGGCGGCCTATCCCACCAAGGCCATTGAGTTCATCATTCCGTTCGGGGCGGGCGGTGGCGCCGACATCGAGGGCCGTCTTCTCTCGAAAGAGATGAGCAAAATCCTCGGGGTTCCCGTTGTCCCGATAAACAAACCGGGAGCGGGAGGAGCCGTCACCTTCACCCACGTGAAAAACTCCAAGCCCGACGGACATACCATCGCCTGGACCTCGACTTCCATTTTGACGACGACCAACATCGGAAATGTCCCGTTCAAATGGGACGCCATGGACCATGTGGGCCGTGTGGAAATTCAGCCCCTGCCTTTTACGGTAAATGCCAAGTCGAAATGGAAGACCTTCAAGGACTTCACCGATGACTGCAACAAGCGGCCCAATACGCTGAAGGTCGCCGTTCCGAGCATCGGCTCCAGCACCCATCTTGCCGCAGCCACTTTGCTGGGCCAGGCAGGCTGCAAAGTGATCATTCTGCCGACAGGAATCAAGCGCCGGAACTCTTCCCTGCTCAGCGGCGAGGCGGACGCCATGGACGCTCCCCTGACCGGGACCATCCGGCTGGCGAAGGCGGGGAAATTCCGCATTCTCGTCATTCCCGGCTCGAAGCGGAATCCGGTCATTCCCGATGTCCCGAGCATGAAAGACCTCGGCTACGACTATCCCCACGTCGATTTCTTCAGGGGACTGGCCGTGGCCAAAGGGACCCCGAAAGCCATTAAGGACAAAATCGCGGACGCCATGATGAAGGCGGCCAAATCCAAAGCCTTCATGAATTTCGCCAAACAGAAGGGATTCACGGTGGCACCGATGAAATCGGCCGAGATGACGGATTACCTCACCGAGCAGAACAAGCTGGTCGAGGCTTCGATGAAAAAACTGGGACTTTACCAGTCCAAGCGGAAGAAGTAGGTTCCCGGTTGAAAATCGGGCCGCCTCGATTCGTTTTGGGGCGGTCCGATTTTTGCTCCCATCGGGACGCTCAACGGCACAAAAAGTTCGGCAAGGAGAGCAAATGCGCGCGAAAAATATCGGCGCTTCTTTGATATTCATGATCCTGGGAATTGGGTATGGAATCCTGACCACTCAGCTTCCGGAGCGGACGCTGCCGAACACACCGGGGCCCCCGTTCTTTCCATGGATTCTCACCGCCGCTCTGCTGGTCTTGTCATCTGCATGGTTTTTAGCCAGCCTGAAAGCTGGTCTTGTCAGCCGCATGGTTTTTAGCCAGCCTGAAAATGGGGGCGGGAGGGTCGCTTTTCTCAGAAAAAAAAGAATACCTCGCCTATCCCGCCCTGGGGCTCATCTCCTTTTTGTTATTTTTGGGGCTGCTTCCCTATCTGGGCTTCCTGCTGGGGGGGATTCCTTTTTTTGCTGCTTTGATGGTGATATCGGGGGAGAGGAGACCCCTCTGGATCGCTTTCTTTTCAATCGTGATCCCCGTCACTTTGTTCTTTTTGTTCCGGGAAGGTTTCCTCATCCTCCTTCCGCAGGGCGAAATTCTGGATTGATGCGATGAATCCCGATATTTTTCAAGGAATGATACAAGCAACTCATCCGACCGGCCTCATTGCTACGGCATTCGGTTCGCTGCTCGGTTTGACGGTGGGCATGATCCCCGGGATGACGATCAGCGCCGGCATCATCATCGTCCTTCCCCTGACGTTTGTCTTGGAGCCGGCCATCTCGATATCCCTTCTGCTGGGTCTTTACGCGGGCGGCATGATGGGCGGCAGTTTCTCCGCCATTCTGCTCAACATTCCCGGAACGCCATCCGCCTCGGCCACCGCGATGGACGGCCACCCCATGGCCAGGAGAGGCGAGGCCGGCAGAGCCCTGGGAACGGCTATCATCGCCAGTTTTACGGGGGGCCTATTCAGCTTCATCTGTCTGTATTTCATCGCGCCCAGCCTCGCCGAGCTGGCGTTGCAGTTTCGGGCGCCGGACCTGTTCGGCCTGGTCTTTTTCGGCTTAACGATCATATGCAGCTTCGCCACCAAATCGATAATCAAAGGGCTGCTTTCAGGGTTGATCGGGCTGATCATCGTTACGATCGGACAGGACCCCATCATGGGAAACCCCAGGTTCACTTTCGGCGATCCGGACCTGCTCTCGGGGATTCATTTTCTGACGGCCATGATCGGCCTTTTCGCAATCCCCCAACTGATGGACAATCTCTTAGAGATTGTGAAGAGGAAGACCTCATATCGTGCGGAGTCGGGATTCGGAAATATTCTGCCGACCTTGACCGATCTTAAATCGATCCGCCTTCCCACCGCCATCGGCGCCTTTATCGGAACGTTCATAGGCATACTTCCCGGGGCCGGAGGTCCCATCGCGGCCTTTATCAGTTACGACTACGCCAAAAAGTCCTGTAAAAATGCGGATTCCTTCGGGAAGGGCGCCGTCGAGGGAATTGCCGCCCCCGAGGCGGCCAACAACGCCGTCACCGGCGGCGCGCTGATCCCCATGATGACGCTGGGCATCCCGGGCGACCCGATTACGGCGATTCTCATCGGCGCCCTCCTCGTGCACGGCCTGGCGCCGGGGCCCCTCCTGTTTATGGAGCAAGGCGATTTCGCCTACACCATCATCTTTTCTTTCTTCTGGGCCAACATCTTTACCCTGATCGTTGCACTTTCAAGCCTGAGGCTTCTGGTCAAAGTCCTCGCCACGCCCAAATCAATTCTCATGCCCACAATCGCTCTTCTTTGCGTCATCGGGAGCTACGCGCTCCGGAATTCCTTCTTCGACGTTTACATCATGTTTTTCTTCGGGCTCCTGGGAATATCGATGCAATGGCTCCAGATTCCTGTCGTGCCGCTCCTGCTGGCGCTGGTTCTGGGCAAGCAGCTGGAAGAACACTTACGCGTCTCTTTGACCGCATCAAAGGGAGATTTTACGGTCTTTTTCACATCTCCCTTCAGCCTGTTTTTTCTCTGCCTTTCCGTTGTCTCGATACTCTGGCCGTTTATATCGGCCCGACGGAAGAAGATCACCGCAGCAGCCGTCAATTAACTTTAAGTCCGGCGTTTTGTTCAAAGAGCGCCTGAACGAAAAGAAACAGGAGAATGAACGAAATGAGTAAGAATCCCCTTCGCGTGGCCTCACTCGGCATGGGCTGGTGGTCGGACGTTCTTGCCGACGCCGTTCAACGGTCGAGCGAGATCGAAATCGTGAGTTGCTACACCCGCTCTCAGGAAAAGCAGGAGGCCTTCGCGAAAAAATACGGCTGTCACGCGGCGGACAGTTACGATGAAATCCTGAAAGACGCCTCCATCGACGCCATCATCAACACCACGCCCAACCATATTCATCTCGAAACCACCCGTGCGGCGGCCGAATCCGGGAAAGCCACTTTTCTCGACAAGCCCATCGCCAACACCATTGCGGATGGAAAAGAGATCGCCCGCGTCTGCCGCGAGGCGGGCGTTGTCCTCTCCATCGGCTACCAGCGCCGCCGGGAGAACCAGTTCCGCTGGGTCAAGAAGGAGATCGACGAGGGGCGGTTCGGAAAGCTCGTCCAGGCGGAAGGAAACATCAGCCGCGACCGGGAGGGGCGATTCGACCTGTCCTCCTGGCGCTACACCGCCGAGGGGATGCCTGGGGGCGTCACGCTCCAGATCGGGATACACTACGTCGACGTTCTCGAGTTTCTCCTGGGTCCCGTCGTCGCCGTCTCCGCCCGCACGACGCAGCTTGTCCTCCCGGGGGACAACCCCGATGTGGCCAATCTCCTGATGGAACATGAAAACGGGGCGCAGTCCGTCCTCTCCGCGAGCTACGCCTCGGCGTCCGAGTACTACCTCATGAACATCTACGGAAAAGAGGCCACGGCCTACTATGATTTGTTCGAGGGGTTGCGCTGCCTGAGGCGGGGAAGCGACCGGCCGGAGAAAATTTCTTACGAGGAAAACGACACCATCCGCGAGGAGCTGGAGGAATTCGCCGAATGCGTCCGCGGAAACGGAGAACCCGAGGTCAGCGGCGAAAGAGCAACCGAATCACTCGCCGTCATCCGGGCGGCCCTGAAATCCGCGAAGGAAGGCCGCCGCGTCGAGGTCTCCGAAATACTCGAATCACCGGACGAATAAAAAAAAGGAGACCCCGATGCCGCGAATTCAGGCGGGCGAGATTCAGCTCAATTATGCCGACGTGGGGGAGGGCGACCCGATCCTGTTCATCCCGGGGCTCATGGGCCTGCTGAACGCCTGGGATTTTCAGCTTCCTCGTTTTTCCCAAAAATACCGGTGCATCACCTTCGACCACCGGGGCACGGGCGAGAGCGACAAGCCGAAAGGCCCCTACAACACCCAGCAAATCGCCGAGGATGCCATCGGTCTTCTGGACACACTGGGGATCGAAAAAGCCCACGTCGCGGGCACCTCCACCGGAGGATGCGTCCTTCAGAACCTCGCTCTCGACTACCCCGAGCGGCTTCGCTGCTGCATCTTCACCAACACATGGACCGCGGCTGACCCCTATATGACCCGCGTTCAAACCTCGCGAAAACAGATCGCACAGGCATATGGAGAAGAGGAATACATCAAGTTCAGCTCACTCTGGACGTGCGGCGCAACACAATTTGTCCACATGTACGACAATCTGCTAAAACTTGAGGCACGCCAAAAAGAAACCATCGCCCCTGTCGATGTTCTTGTCGCTCGCATCGACATGACCCTCACCCACGACCGAAAAAAAGATCTCGGGAAGATCGACAAAGCCTCCCTGATCATCGCCGCGAAGGACGACGCGCTGACGCCTCCCTATTTCGCCAAGGAGCTGAACGAAGCCATTCAGGGCTCCC
>CAMYJL010000359.1:728-4368 GCA_947258645.1 uncultured Nitrospinota bacterium | reverse complement strand
AAATTCCGCGAAGAACACCGGCACCCGGATCCGAAGAAACAAAAACGCCCTCCCGAAAGGCGGTTCGGGAGGACGTTCGCATATGCCCCAATCCCGTCAAGCGATGGGGAATGAGGTCATTGGACGGAATCGGACAGGCCGTGGCGCGCCACCGCTATTTCATAAAACCGCGCATGATCTTGTCGATCCGGTAGAGATGGCGCTCGGCGTCCTTGGGCTGGTAGATGTTCATCTGCACCTGCAGGTTCTTGTCGAATTCCTCGTAGTAGACGAAAAGGTTGGGGATAACGCCGGAGACGAAGAGGCTCACGAGAAGCGCGACGAGGGTGGCGAAGACGAATGGCACACGGCTCGGGGAGATGAGCCTGCCGAACCACCGCCGCCTCGGGGGACGAGGGCGCGACCATTGAATCCGCGCGTTAAAGCCCCGCTCTTTTTTGATCTTCCTGGCGAGCTGGGCCGTCTCCCGGCCCTGGGCAATGACGTGGAGCCGCAGGTTCCCCATCCTTTCAAGGGCCTGCCAGCGGCTGATCGCCTTCTCGTCGTGGAGCGATTCGACGCTTTCGACCAGATAGGCGGTGGCGGCGCCCCGGCGTATGACAAGGAGATCGGGAAGGGGCCCTCTCCAATCCAGGGGCGCGTTGGGGGCATGCTCCAGGTGGCGGGAGTAGACGTGAAATCCCCGCCGCTGGGCCCTGTTAGCGAGCCGGCGGATGACCCAGTGGTGCACCCGCTTTCCCTGCGTGAGCCGGTGGGTGCATCGAATCAGCGCGCCGACGCGGGCCAGAAGTTCCGAAGGATCAATCGGCTTGCTCACCACATCGTCGGCAAAACCGTTGAGGATGCGGTTGACTTCTTCTGGATCGCGGCTGTCGGAAAGCATGAGAACGGGGATGAAAGCCGTGTGCGGCTGCTCGGCGAGCGCGGCCGACACTTCATAGCCGTCCATGCCGGGCATGTCGGTATCGAGGATGATCAGATCGGGCTCTTCGCGATCGGCGAGAGCAATGCCCTGCTTGCCATCCGCGGCCGTTAAAATCCGATGTCCTTTTTCCTTCAGCAAGGCTCTCGTGCAAGAGCAGGCATCCGGGTCGTCGTCGATGATGAGTATCTTCTTGCCGAACGGCGCGACGCGCGGACCCGGAGGAAGGGCATGTGCCCGGTTCGACTTTTTTCTCATCAAAGTGATGCTCACCTGACTCGTTCCCTCGATCATGTGGATTCGGGTTGCCCAGGGTGCCGGGATCGTTATCCCCCCCATGAAATTGCAACGGACATGCCAGGGACCGTCGGCGGCTCTTCTCCGAAGGGCCCGCCGGGAACCTCATTTCCGGATGTGCGCTCAAACAAAGGCGATTCGCGCAGCAAAGGAAGGCCACCAGGGAGGAGAAAAAAGGCCGGGAAGCCTCGATTCGACCCGAATTCCTGCGTCCTGCATGTAAAAATCGGAAGAATTTCTCAACCGAATGTAAAGCGACTTTTCGAAATCCAGGCATTCCGAAGGAGAGAATTAGACAAGCAATTTCAACAGGTTAAAATCTTATCGCCTTTTTCTTCCGGCCTCAGGCGCCCCTCAGCCCGCGATGGCGATGACGGCCGCGCCCGCCACCGAAAAGACGCCGCCCATGATGACCCGCCAGGTGATGCCCTCCTCCCGGCGGACGAAAAACCACGAGAAGATCAACACGAACAGAACCGAGAGCCGCGTGATCGGAACGACGGAGATCACTTCGCCCATCTTGATGGCCGTGATGAAGCAGAGTCCGGCGACGAAGTTCAGGCATCCCCCCAGAAACACGGTGAAAAGGGTGTTCCGGTCCCGGTCGCCGGGCCTTGCGTCCCGAATGATGAGGCGGACCAGGAAAACGAGAACAGCGCCCGTGCCCATCGCGATCGCCAGCCCGAGCGGCGCCGAAGACAGATGCGCAAACCCGAGCTTGCGCAGGGCGGGCGTAAAGGCCAGAAAAAAGGAGCTGGCCGCCGGAACCAGATACAGGGGGAGGGGGATTCTCTCCTTCGGCCCTCCCTTGTCCCGCACCAGGAGAACCGCACCGCCCAGAATGGCCACCGTGCCGAGCGCCACCTCCAGCCGGAGATGCTCGCCCAGCCAGACGACCGCTACGGCAGCCGACCAGACGGGGGTCACCTGCGCCATGACGTGGGTCCGCGCCAGTCCGATGGAGGTGATGGAGATGTAGCTCAGGTAGCGGGCAGAGAAGGCGCCGACGAATCCCGCCGCCATGAACCAGAGCACGCCCGCCGGCGACCAGCGGCCCACCCCGCCCGAGGCGAAAACGAACGCGAGGGAAAAGGCGGCAAGGGTCGAGTTCACGATGAGCGCGGCGGCGGATTTGCTCAATTTCTGCAGCGCGCCCCGGTAGATGATCTGGGCCGAGGCGAAGGTGGCCGAGGAGATCAGGGCGAGTATGCTGGGATGAATCGACTCCAGGAAAGTCATTCACCGCGCCACAAGGGAACAATCGCCAAAACGCTGCCTCTCTTCATGTGAAACCACCCATCCGCCGGCCGGAACGCCTACGCCCCCAGCTTTTCGCCAATCCAGTCGGCCATATAGGCCAAGCTGGGCTGGAGATAGTCCATTTGGCAGTGCTGCGAGCCGCCGTCCGGCCCGCTGAAAATCCGGAACGTCTTGTCCTTCGAACCCACTGCCCGGAACAGCTTGCGCGCGTCGGCAAGGGGGATCTGCTGATCGTCTTCCCCGTGCACGAGCAGAAACGGGCACTTCATCTTCTGCACCACGCCGTCGAGACGGAAGCCCTCGAGCTTCTTCAATCCCTCCTCGGCCGTCTTGACGCCGAAGCTCCAGGCCAGATGATTGCCGGGCGAGGGGAGCTGAATCTTGAAGGCGGCCTCGATGCGGCGCTTCCAGATGGCGTGGTAGTCCCAGATGGCGCCCCAGGCGACGCAGGCCTTGAGGCGCTTTTCCATGCTCGCCGAGCGCGGGGCGTAGTAGCCGCCCAGGCTCGACGCCATGAGGCCGACGCGCCGGGCGTTGACGTCCTTTCGCTTCCCCAGCCAGTCGATGATGGCCGAGGCGGCGACCTCATAGTCGTGGCGCAGGTGAATCCGCCGGAAGCGCAGGGACACCCCCACCCCGGGGGTGTCGGGCACGACGACGCTCATCCCCCGCCGCGCCAGGGCCAGGCCCGCCAGAACGTGAGAGGTCTCCTTGGTCCCGTCGAATCCGGTGTAGGAGAGCACCACGGGCGGTTTCGCCTTCCGCGTGTTCTGGGCGTGTATGAAGTAGGCGGGCAGGCTTTTCCCGCCCTCGAAGGGAATCTCCACGATCTCCACCTTGGGCGCGTCGTTCAGGCGCAGGTAGCGGTGGAAGCAGTCGATCGACTTCCGGTAGATGGCGTTCGAAGCCTTCGTCTTGGGAAAGTGGAAGCGGTCGGCCATCTGCAGGTAGTGGCAGGCCCGGTTGTAGTGGCCTGCGGCGGAGAGCCTGTGGCCCCTGCGTTCTTCGGCCTGCCCCATGCCGCGCACGCGCTCTCCCATCCGGGTCCACTCGCGCGACCAGTGCTTGTCGTCGCCCACCTTATTCTCAAGGCGGCGACAGACCTCGAATATCTCCGAGGGGTCGGCCGCGCCCACCGTCGTGCGCATCAACGCAATCGAA
>CAMYJL010000359.1:0-629 GCA_947258645.1 uncultured Nitrospinota bacterium | reverse complement strand
GAATCGCCCTGACGGCCATGCCTCCCCCCTCTCTTCGGTTTGTGATCGCGGAAAATGTTTTGATTTCTCGGACACCATATCAGAATGGGCGGGAGACGGGGATCGGCGATTCCGGCCCCGTCCGATATTTCGTACAATGGGAGAGTCGGTTTTGCGGCGGTGGTCATGTGTGCCGCATCCACGCCGAACCCGTCATCAAAAAAACGGAGATCCCGAATGAGCATGGCCCCTCAACCGTCCGGGCGTCGGTTTCAATCCCTCCTGATCTGGCTTCTCCTTTTCGGGCTGGCTTGGGTGCTCTACGATCGCTTCTCGTCAAAAGACGTATACGACCCCGACGCGGTCCCGCGGGTCGTCACCCCGCGCGGCGACCTGGCCGAGGACGAAAAATCCACCATCGCGCTCTTCCGGAACGCCTCGCCCTCGGTGGTCTACATCACCACCCTGGCGCTGCGGCGCGATATGTTCAGCCTGAACACCTTCCAGATTCCGCAGGGCACCGGATCCGGCTTCATCTGGAACCGCGAGGGCCACATCATCACCAACTTCCACGTCATCAAGGACGCGAACCGGGTCATGGTCACGCTCTCCGACCGCTCGCAGTGGCAGGCGAAGCTCGTCGGGGCCGC
>CAMYJL010000358.1 GCA_947258645.1 uncultured Nitrospinota bacterium | reverse complement strand
TTGACTACAAAAAACCTAGAGTTACAGACAATTCGGCGGGTTCGGGCGCCTTGACCTTCGGCCTACGGCCCCACCACCCACCGGAGCGGCGCGAGGCTCAGCGCGGCGATGTAGGTGACGAGGGCGAGGGCGATGAGGCGCAGGAGGAGGAAGGGCAGGGTGGCGCGCCAGACTTCGCTTAAGGGTTTTTTGAAGCGGTTGCTCGAGATGAAGAGGTTGAGCCCGACGGGCGGGGTGATGTAGCCGATCTCGAGGTTGGTCAGGAAGATGATGCCGAGGTGGACGGGGTCGACGCCGAACTCCTTCGCGATGGGGACGATGAGGGGCACGACGACGACGATGGCCGAGAAGACGTCCATCAGGCAGCCCACGATCAGGAGGAAGAGGTTCAGCCCGAGGAGGAAGGCGTATTTGTTCGCGCTGAGCGCCCGGACGGTCTCCATGATGCGCTGGGGCGCTTCCTGATCGACCAGATAGTTCGTGAGCCCCAGCGCCGCGCCGAGAATCACCAGGATCACCCCGACCAGGATCATGCTCTCCCGCGCGATGCGCGGAACGTCCCGCCGGAGATCGATGTCGCGGTAGATGAAGACTTCCGCGATGAAGATGTAGAACGCCGCGACGGCCGCCGCCTCCGCCGCCGTGTAGAACCCCCCGTAAATCCCCCCCAGGATGAGGACCGGAAGCGGCAGCTCCCAGGCGAATTCGCGCAGCGCCCGCCCGAGCGCCGGGGCGGAAAACGGGGTGCGGGGCGCGGACCTTCCCGCCACGCGCATGCTGTAGGCCGCGAGGATGATCACGATGAGCAGGCCGGGAACGACCCCCGCGATGAAGAGGTGGTCGATGTTCACCTTCGCCACGACGCCGTAGAGGATGAGCGGCAGGCTGGGCGGAAAGAGCAGGCCCAGCCCCCCCGCCGTGGTGATGACCCCGAGGGAGAAGTTCTCGGGATAGCCGTCCCGCATCAACGAGGCGAAGAGCAGCCCGCCCAGTGCGACGATGGTCGCGCCCGATGCGCCCGAAAACGCCGTGAAGAAAGCGCAGGTGGCCAGCGTCACCACCGCGAGCCCGCCCGGCATCCAGCCCAGCCCCGCGCGCGCCAGATTCGTCAAACGCCGCGGCGTTCCCGCCTCGGCCATGAGGAAGCCCCCGAAGGTGAAGAAGGGGATGGCCAGCAGCGTCGGCGCGTCGGTCATCCGGTACATCTCGATGATGAAGGCCGCCGGGCTGATCGCCTCCGCCGCGAACCCCCAGAGGGCAACCGCCGCCAGAATCGTGAACAGGGGGGCGCCGAGGAGCGCGAGCGCCGCGAGGGCGAGGACCCCGAGGGCGGTCACGGGCTTTTCTCTTTATCTGGCGGGTCTTTATCCGGTCTTCCGGTGATGGCCGCCGCCAGAAAGCGGATCGCCATCAGCGCGAACCCGGCGGGCAGGATCGACTGAAAGATCCATGCCGGGAAATATCCCGCGATCAGGCTCCCGGCCGCCCATTCTTCCGCGACAAAGAGAAACGACGCCCGCGCGAGCAGGGCGCAGATGAAGGCGGCGAAGGCGTCCGCCACCCGGCGCGTTCTTATCGCCCAGCGGGGCGGCACCGCCCTGGAGAGGATGTCGATCTCGATGTGGCGTCCCGCCCCCCGCGCCGCGAGGGAGGCGCCGAGCAGCCCGAGCCAGAGCAGTCCCTGCCGGAGGAGGAGGTCGGCCCCGAAAATCCCGGTCTGGAAAAAGTTGCGCAGGATGACCTGAAGAAACCCGAAGAAGAGCATGGTGAGAAGCAGCCCGGCGAGAAGGCCGCCCTCAAGCCGGGCGAGGGCGCCGTCGAACCGCTCCCACCGGCTAGGCCCGGGACGCTCCCCTTCGTTCATGGGTCCGGGTCATTTCCCGCTTCGGTGGGCGGCGAGCGCCCCCCTCGCGCGGGAGAGGAGGTCGGCGGGGATCAATTGGCCCGCGATGGTTTTCTCCGCCTTCTCGCCGACCCGGCGGAACGCCTCGAGATCGGCGGCGGCGGGCGGGGCCGAAACTTTCAACCCGCGCTTTTTCATGGCCGCGACCGCCCGCGCGTTTTCCTTTCGCGTGAGGCGGCGAAGCTCGATCATTCGATCGCGGGTCCGCTCGAGGAGGATTTTCCGGTGCGCCGGGGCGAGGCGGCCGAAATTTTTCTTTCGCATGACGATGGCGCCCGTCACGTTGGCCATGGGGACCGGGCTGATGTAGCGCACCTTGGTGAACCACTGGAGCGCGATCGCGGCCAGCGGGGTGATGTAGACGGTCTCGACGAGGCCGGTCTGAAGCGAGGTGAGCACGTCGGTCACGGCCAGCGGGATGGCCCGCACGCCCATGGCCCGGAAGTAGGCCCGCGCGAGGGGGTCGCCCTCCCACATCCAGACCTTTTGTTTGGAGAGGTCGGAGATGTTTTTGATCTGCTCCTTCGAGAAGAACCGGGCGAAGCCCACCTCCGACCAGCCGAGGAGGACGTAGCCCTTCTTCCGGAAGGCGTCTTCAAACCAGCCGTCGAGCGCGCGGTGGACGGCGTCGACTTCCTTGTGGTTCCGGAAGAGAAACGGAACCTCGAACAGGCGCACGGCGGGGAGGATCTCGCCCAGCCCGACGCCGGTGAAGCCCGCCGCGTGAAGCTGGCCCACCCGCAGTTTCCGGACGACGTCTTTCTCGTTTCCCGAAACCCCGCCGGGGTAGATGCGGAAGCGGACGGCCTTGTCCGTCGCTTTCCGGAGGTCCTGATCCAGGGCGCGCATGACGCGCATCCAGGTCGTCCCCTCCGGCGCGAGGCTCGCGAACTTGATGACCTGCTTTTTCGCGGCGGAGGCGGGCGCAACAAAACCGGGTGTGACGAACCCGGGCGCGGTTAGGATCAGCGTGGAGAGGGTGAGCGGAAGGATCGTTTGAAAAGAACGGCGCATGTCAGAAAAGCTCCTCGGCCTGCTCCCGAAGCTCGCGGGCGCGCTTTCGGGCGAGGGCGTTCGCCAGCGCCTGATCGGGGAGCAGCCCCGCGGGCGCGGTCTCGACTTCGGTCAAAAGCTGGATGAAAAGTTTCTTGTCCTGCGACTGGACGGCGTAATGACGCGCGTAGAGGAATTTCGCCATCAGGAACCTCCCGCCCGAGGCGGCGACCGCCCGCTCGAAGTGCGCCCGCGCCTTTTTCGGGTCTCCGCCCAGGAGGGGCGAGCGGCTGCCGTAGTAGACGCCGAAGAAAAGCTCGGGGCCGCCGTGGAAATATTTTGGATCGAGCGCCCGGGCGCGGTCCATCATCGCCGCCGCTTTGGGTAAATCCGCCAGCGCGTCCGGATCGTTCCGGCTCAGGTTGATCCACCCGCTCCAGCAGTAGGCCGTCCAGAAAAGGAGGGGCAGGTCTTTTTTGTTGGACGCCTCAAGACGCCTCCGGAAGGCAGGAAGGGCGCCTTTCACGGCTTTCTGGAAGCCGGGAGCCGCCCCGAGGGCGCGTAGGCCGTGGTCCAGCCCCCGCCGGTAGAGCCTCCGGGCGCGCTCGGGCTCATCTTTTTCGAGGAAGCCGAAGGCGAAGCTCCCGTACGCCTGTGCGGCGGCGCGGCGCAGCGCCGGGTTTTCGGGGTCGGAGCGGATGAACCCTTCGAGCAGCACGAGGAGGGATGCGGCCGCCTCACGCCCCTGGACGATATCGGTTTCCGCACTCAGGG
>CAMYJL010000357.1 GCA_947258645.1 uncultured Nitrospinota bacterium | reverse complement strand
AATCGAAAGGGCGATCTCAGGGCAAGGGGCGGGTTCGATGACGGCGTGATATTTTCTTCCCTGTTGTCATCGTCGGTTAACAATTTTTTAAATCCAATGTCATCTCCCGATACGCACTGCCGCATTCCCTCTCTCGGTCACGGTGGAACCGCCGCGCCCGGAACTTTCCTCTCCGGCAAACCCGGCCCGGCCATGATTGACGATTCGGATAATCGAATTTTATACGAGATGGAATTGGAGAGGTAGAGGCGGCCGGTCGCCCCTGCCTGCATGGCGTTTCAGAAAATCGATCAGGCCTTTTTGCCTCTCTTCTCAAACACCTGGATATAAACCGTATCCAGAAGCCATACCACCAGGAAGAAAATCATGTGATTCCATAGCGTATGACCCGACGCCGGGTTAAAACCCCACAAGGGGGACGGAAAACCTTTTCCAGAGAGGATGGCTATCGTTATTTGAATCGCAGGGGGGGCAATGAGGGTTGTAACCAACCCAAGGAAGAGCGCCACCGCCAGACTGGCGGCTCGATTCAGGAAAAAAGATCGGGGGAAAAGAACCAGGGCCAGGATGGCCAGCAAAAACCCATAGGAGAGGCTAACGCCAAGATGCACCGCCCACCCCACCATCGTCTTTGAAAAAGAATATTTTCCCTGGGTGACAATCTGGTGCCCAATAAAGTTGGTAACCGACGCATTCTGAAACGTGGTCTGATACCACCAGAATATGAGGGCACCGACCAATCCTCCGACCACGCCTGCGAATATCAGTCTCTTCATCCATTTTCCCTTCTGGTTGCCAACCCCGATCTGGCCCATGGTTTTCCCGGACAACATCGCTGCGAAATTTCTCCCCTGAATTCAATCATTGCCGGACTTCAGGCTATTGCTTCATTTTTTATTTTATATGAAACGGTCTTGGGGAGGTAGGACGATTTTTCAGGAGCGACCGGACCCGCTGTCATCATGAGCGCAGCGAAGGATCTGCGTCTATCGCAGAGGATTCGGTTCCATCTCGAACCCCGGAGATTCTTCGCTTCGCTCGGAATGACAAACTTGAATGGCGTTTGACCTGTCTCGTCTACCGCTTCGTATGACGCCGGATGAATTCGAGGATGAGCCCCCGCGCGAGCTTGTTGCGGGAGAGATTGTGGGCGCTTCCGGGAAAGAGGTGAAACTCGATCAATCTCTTTCGTTTTTTCGCCTGCACCTCACAACCCCTCGGATCCCTTCCGTGGAGCCAGGGATCGCGCTTGGAGTAGATGGCGAGAACGGGAATGTGTTTCGGAACGCGGATGCCGCTCCAGCAGATCGAACCGCTGACGATGTGGGCCCTGAATTCGGAGCCATCATAGCGGGCCGCATTGGCCCCGCCCTGGCTATGGCCGAAGAGGAGGAGGTTTTCCCGGTCCACCCAGGGAAGTTCGCGCGCTCTCATCGCCGCGTAGCGAATCTCTGCCTGTCTCATCCGGTTGATGCGCTTGTGGGGCGCGCCGGGGACGCCGAGTTTTTTCCTCGTATCGCAGGAGAGCGGGCGGCCCTTTCGGGCGAAACTGTCCGGCGCGATGACGGCGTAGCCCGCGCGCGCGAGGAGTCGAATGAAGCGCCGGTGGCCGCCCTGGATGTTTCCATGCCGCAGCAGGCCCGAGCAGCCGTGCGCATAGATGACGGTGGGGAGCTTTCGGCCCTCGAGAAGCCGCGGCATCGCCTCGCGGAGGATCGGATCGTCCATGCGCCCGGCGATGAGGCCCTCTTCTTTCAGATCGATCCGGATGTAGCCCTCCTCCCAGGTGGGGTGGACGCTCTCCTCGCCGAGATGATCGTAGGCATGGACGGGGGGCGCCAGAAGAACGAACATGAAAAAAACGGCACGGAATCCCGCTTTTGAAACGATACGCAATGCCCGAAATTCCCTTTCCGCTTGAAACGCACGTTATTAAGACCGTAGGGGCACCCCCATGTGGGTGCCCGATCTTTGGGCAGCCACGCAGGGCCGCCCCTACCGGCATTCTAAACCATGACCTGGACGCGACGGATAAAATTTGTGTCCGTCATGCGGATGCTTTGATGAATTTCCGATGTAACTCTCTCCGAATCTCCCCGCATTTCCTGTATCAAGCTATCAGTGCGGATCGGGTAGGCTGGTTTGCGGCCCGCGCGGGCCGCAAAAAAAAGAGAGAGGCCTCCGGATGAACGAAATGATAGGCGCGAAAAGCGATTTCGCAATGCGGCAAATCAGTTTCACATATACCCTCGCCAGGGTTTCCGGGAAATTACGGGATATTACGGGGGAAAAGTTCGGAAGTATTCTCCTTCGATTACCGGCGGGTTTTAGATCACGCCTTTGGCCCTGAGCCCGTCAATCTCGCTTTCCGTCATCCCGAGCAGGCCGCCGAAGATCTCATCGTTGTGCTGGCCGATCAGGGGAGCGGGACGCTCATAGCCGCCGGGGGATTCGCTCAGCTTGATGGGGAAGCCCTGGGCGTGGACACCGGGAAGGGTGCCGAGGGCGGGGTGTTCGAGGGTTTCGATCATCCCGCGGTCGTGCATGTGGGGCCAGGCGAGGATATCGCGGATGTTCCGGACGGGTCCGCAGATGACGTCAAATTGGCGAAGATGCCGGATGGCGTCGTTCGTCTCGTGCTCCCGGGTCCACTCGCTGACGATGGCGTCGATCTCGGCGTTGTTCGTCAGGCGGCCACTCATGTCGGCATACCGGGCATCGCCGATCAGATCGTCCCGCCCGACCGCGCGGAGAAGATCCTGCCAGTGGGCGTCGGTGCCGGTTGCGATAATGAGCCAGCCGTCTTTTGTCTCGTAGGAGTTAAACGGGGAGAGCCGCATGATGCGGTTGCCCATCCGCTCGGGAAGGCCCAGCGCCTCGTAGCAGTCCATCGGCTCATCGAAAACGAGGGAGAAGATGCAGTCCGCCATCGAGATGTCCACGAGCTGCCCCTCGCCCGTTCGTTCGCGGTGGAAGAGGGCGGCCATGATACCACCCAAAGCGAAGGTGCCGCCGAGGCTGTCCCCGAGGGCGGAACCTGCCTTGACGGGCGGGCCGTCCGGAAATCCCGTCAGGTTCATCAGGCCCGAGGCCGCCTGGATCACGGCGTCGTAGC
The DNA here is from genome assembly GCA_947258645.1 of uncultured Nitrospinota bacterium. Taxonomy (GTDB): domain Bacteria; phylum UBA8248; class UBA8248; order UBA8248; family UBA8248; genus CAMYJL01. Next base: position 568 of record CAMYJL010000357.1, on the reverse strand, counting down.
CCTTGAGCTTTGAATCGGGCCCCGTCGCGCCGTAGCCGCTGATCGAACAATACACGAGGTCCGGTTTTCGGCTCTTCAGCGTGGGGTAGTCGATCTTCAGCCGCTCGGGCACGCCCGGACCAAAGTTTTCAACGAGAACATCCGTCTCATCGGCCAGCTCGTAAAAAATATCCAGGCCGCGGGGTGATTTGATGTCAAGGGTAATGGCTTTTTTGTTCCGGGCACGCTTGAGGTAGGCGACCCCGATGTCGTCTTCGGTTTGCTTTCGGAAAGAGACGCCCTTGGCGCCGGCGTAGGGCGGGCTGTCCGCCACCGGGTCTTTCGCGTGCGGGTTGTTGACGCGGATGACCTCCGCGCCCAGCCCAGCGAGGAACAGCGTCGCCTGGGGACCGGCCAGATACTGCGTCAGGTCGATGACCCGGATGCCTTCGAGAGGTTTTGTCATGCGGACATCTTAACCGCCCAGCAGGATCTTTTTCACCTGGGGAGCAGCGGCGGCAGGCGGGAGAAGTCGAGAACCTCCATGGCTATCGGCGCTTTCCGGCCAGTCTTTCCTTCATCGCCTTCG
>CAMYJL010000356.1 GCA_947258645.1 uncultured Nitrospinota bacterium | reverse complement strand
GATCAAGGGGGGAACCGAAAAAACGGGCTATCTGGCCTCCATAAGCCGGCTCGACACGGAAGGCCAATTCACCAACTACTGCTTCTACAGGACGGTGGGGACGCTCGCCTTCTACCTCCATCCTTCCGATCAGGCCAAGGCGCGGCTGCTCTATCAGGTGAACGCCAACCGCTTCGACAGCACATCGGACGTCGGCGCCACGAACAGCGACCTCCGCCTGGCCGCGCCCTTTACAGACCGGGAACTCAACCAATACACCAAAAACATCGAACAAAACGTAGGCACCCGCCTGGAACTCAAACCGGCGAAATGGCTTGAGTACATCCCGCGCGTTTCCTACTACCACCTGGATCGCGAGTTTTCGGACGCGGCCGACATTCTCGACATCGGGCGGCTTTTCTTCTCGCCCACGCTGACCGATACGACGCAGACGCGCTTTCAGATCGACAACCAGGTCAACATCCGCTTCGCCGATAAGAAAGACGGCCCGGCGCCGAACTTCGCCTCTATCACCACCCTTGGATTCGAATACGAGGACGAGCGCTTCTTTCAGGAGAGCCTGACCACCACGATCAACCAGCGGCGGCTCGCACGCTCGTTCTACGCGCAGGAACAGCTCACCCTCTGGCGCGACCTCACGCTGACGGGAGGCGTGCGGGTGGACGATTTCGATGTGGGGAAAGACGAGACCACCGGGAAGGTTTCGGCCGCCTACCGCATCCGGGAGAGCGGAATGAAAATCCGGGGCGCATGGGGACGGGGGGTAAAAAGACCCTCGTTCACGGATCTTTTCGGCATCTCCATCTTCACCGGCAACCCCAACCTCAAGAGCGAACAGCAGGACAACTGGGAGTTCGGCGCCGATCAGACCTTCTTGGGCCGGAAGCTGAAACTCAGCGCCACCTACTACCGCAGCGAGCTGAAAGACCTCATCGCCTTCAGCTTCGGCGCTTTCCCGAACGGAACAAACTTCGAGAACATCTCCGAAGCCCGCCTGAAGGGTGCGGAATTCTCTCTCGCCCTCATCGATTTTCACCACTTCACCGTCCGGGTCAACTACAACACGATGGACACCGAGGTTCTCGACGACAAAAACGGCCTTGGCGGCTCGAGCTTTCTGCAGGGAGAAGAGCTCCTGCGGCGGCCCAACTGGTGGTGGAGCGGCTCGATCACCTATCAACCCGATCGGATGAAGCTCACCGTCCGCGTCAACTCGGTGAGCACGCGCCGCGACCTCGACTTCCGGCCCTTCGTCGACGGCTCGAACGGCGGCGCCGCGCTGAAGGTCAACAACCCCGGCTACACCAAGGTTGATCTCGCCTACGCCTACGACATCGTGAAAGACTACAAATCCATCTTGGGGGGGGACGCCCTCAAGGGAGTCAAGCGGCTCTCGCTCGAATTCAAGGTCAACAATCTTCTGGACGAGGATTATGACGAAGCGTTCGGCTTCAACAATCCCGGCATCAACTGGTTCGCCGGATTCAGGCTATTTTTCTCCTGACCGCCGGTCCGGATGAAACGGCCGCCCGTCATTCAGGGGGGTAAGGCAATGCCCGGAAAACGCATCGTTTCACTCATCGCCAGCTCCACCGAGATCATCAGCGCCCTGGGCTTCGGCGATCAGATCGTCGGCCGCTCGCACGAGTGCGACTACCCCCTCTCGGTCGGCGCCCTCCCCGTCTGCACCGCGCCGAAGCTCGACCCCTCGGGCACAAGCCGCGAGATCGACGATCAGGTCAAAGCCATCCTCCAGGACGCACTCGCCGTCTACCGCGTGGACGAAAATCTGCTCAAAAAGCTCGCGCCCGACGTGATCGTCACCCAGTCGCAGTGCGACGTCTGCGCCGTCAGCCTGAAGGACGTGGAAGAGGCCATCTGCGAATGGGTGGAATCGCGCCCCCGGCTCGTCTCCCTCGAGCCGAACGCGCTCGAGGACGTCTGGGAGGACATCCGTCGGGTGGCCCGGGCGCTCGAAGCGCCCGAGCGGGCTGATGCGCTGATCAAAACAATGAAGTCTCGCATCGCCGAAATCTCCCAGAAAGCCTGCGCTCTCGAAAAACAGCCCACCCTCGCCTGCATCGAATGGATCGATCCGCTCATGGCCGCCGGCAACTGGATGCCCGAGATCGTCGCCCTGGCGGGCGGGCGCAATCTCTTCGGTGTGGCGGGAAAACACTCTTCCTGGATGACCTGGGAGGAACTTCGTGAAAAAGACCCCGAGGTTATCGCCGTGATGCCGTGCGGTTTCGGGCTGAAGCGCACGCGGGACGAAATGGCCCCCCTGATCGGCCAGGCGGGATGGAACGATCTCTGCGCCGTGCGCGAGGGGCGCGTCTATCTGACCGACGGCAACCAGTACTTCAACCGGCCCGGCCCTCGGCTGGTCGAGGCGGTGGAGATACTCGCCGAAATTCTTCATCCGGGAGAATTCGCGTTCGGCCACCAGGGGACGGGATGGGAACCCCTCTAAGGAAATTCGGACTGCAAGGACATTTCGGTTCATGAAGAAAATTCTTGTCGGAACATTTCTGGGCGCGAGTTTGCTGCTGGCCGGCTGCGTCCGGAACGCGGTCCCGTTCGGCATCGAATCCATCTCCTTCGGTCCGGGACGGCTTGAAATCACGCTGAGCGAACGAATTCGCGTCCGGCAGGTGTCCGTCTTCCGGCACGCCGGAAGGATTTTGCTCAAAAGAGATTTCGCGAAACGCCCCACCGGGCGATTTCGGCTGAATTTTCCCTGGCGGCCGGGGGAGCGTTACCGGATCCGCGTCCTCTCGGCGGGAGGAGCCGAGGGCAAGATGGACATCACGGCACCGGCGGGCGCGTCCGCCCCTCTCGCCCTGACGATGGAAATCCCCCACGGAACCCCGTCCGGCGAAACCTACATGCCCGCCGGGGCGTCGTTTCACGCGACACTGAAAGTCCATTCGGGCGATCCGCCCGGCGGCGCCTTCGAGGTGGCCATGATCGTCCCGCCGCCCGTCCGGATAACGTCCACACCGCCCGGCGCAAACGTCGCGACCGGGCCGACTGGTCAAAAAATCCTGCGCACCGGCGGCAAGATGACCGCCCCGGGCGATGTCTGGTTCCGTCAGATCGGTTTGCGGCTGCCCGCGAAATCGGCCGGGCCCGTTGTCTTTGAAGCGAAACTCGAAAGCAAAGGCGGCGTTTCCGCCGGGCGCGTCCGCACCGCGATCACCCTGAAATCCCCAGATGAACTGGCGCGCGCCATCTCCATCGAAAAGGCGCACCTGCCCACGGATGAAAGAGGAAACGCCGATCTGCGGCGGATCGCCGACACGCTGATTCTTCCCGGCGGGCCGGGACACTTCATCCTCTCCCTCCTCGGGCGCGGGGATCCACCGGTCAACCCCTATGTTCCCTACCGCCACCAGACCCTCTGGCTCCGGAACGACTCGCCCGCATCCATCGCGCTCGTCGTGACGTCCAGGGCCATATCCTCGAACGATAAAAAACTCGTCCCCTTTCTTCAGGCGCCCGATCTCATCAGCGGCGGAACGGGCCGGAGCGTCGCGTTCGCCGTGCTCCCGCCGGGAGAGACGACCCCGGTGGTCCTCCCGGTTTTTCTGGTTACTCGGGGAGAGTCTCCGGGCCGCTATCTCCGGAGCCTCAGCCTTCGTCTCTGTGGGACGGACACCGAATTCCTGAAAAAAGAGCTGCCGCTGGA
>CAMYJL010000355.1 GCA_947258645.1 uncultured Nitrospinota bacterium | reverse complement strand
CTCGCCGGGCCATCGCCCCGGGCGTCCGCATGGGTCATCAGATAATACTCGGCGGCCCGGGCAATCCGTCCCTGCTTCTGAGCACCCACCGCGTAAGAACCGCTCTCCTCGACATTGGAAGAACGCGTCTTCACCTCGACAAACACCAGGACGCCGCCCTCCCGCGCAATGATGTCCACCTCGTAGCGCGGACCCCGGTAATTCCGCTCGACGATTTTAAATCCGTTCCGGCGGAGCATCCGGCAGGCCGCCTCCTCGCCGCTCTTCCCGTCCGCCCGGAACATTCTCGCCCGCCTTCTCCGTTATTCCGGCACGCCGTTAAACGTCCGCCGATGCAGGAAACAGGGCCCGTGCGAGCGGAGCGCTTCCAGATGATCTCGCGTCGGATACCCCTTGTGGTGCGCGAACCCGTACTGGGGAAACCGCCGGTCGAACCGCTCCATCAGACGATCCCGCGCCACCTTGGCGATGATGCTCGCCGCCGCGATGCAGGCGCATTTCGAATCCCCGGACACAACCGGAGTCTGCGCCACCCCCGAGGGGACATTCTTGTTTCCGTCGATCAGAAGATGACCCACCGGAACGCCCAGCCGGGCGACCGCCTCCGCCATCGCGTTCAGGGACGCCCGGAGGATATTTTCGCGCTCAATCCGCCGCGGGCCCGCTGCAGCGATCGCCACCGCCCGGGCGCGCTCCTGAATCTGTTCAAACAGGAAATCGCGCCTTTTCGGCGTCAGTTTTTTGCTGTCGTTCAGGCCTTCAATGGGGTCTTCCGGGTCGAGGATGACGGCGGCGGCCACCACCGGTCCCGCCAGCGGGCCGCGCCCGGCCTCGTCCGTGCCCGCGATGAGCCCGTGCCCCTCGCCCGCCAGACGGCGCTCCATTTCGTACATGGTGAATCCATATCGGGCGGGAACTGCGGTGAGCGGTTGGAATGTCCCGACTATATCACACCGGACCACTCGCGGAAGACGGCGGGATCATCCCTTGTCCGCTGGACTCCCATCCTCCGGCGGCGCTTTCTTCCCCAGCGGCGGGCGCCCCTCGATCAGCCATCCAAAACCCACCCAGGCGACCGCCATCACCGCGATGGTGAGGACGATGCTCAGTCCCTCGTTCACCGCCGAGCGGCCCAGCAGGAAATACACCAACAAGCCGAGCGTCAGGCATATCCAGAACTTCAAAACCGTTTCCTCCCCTTCGCAGGATGAGAAGGCCGCGCAACGCCCCCACGTTTTGCAAAAAATCATTCTCCGACAAACCAACCCCCACGTCATAAACCGACTATCAAAGCCGACCCGGCTCGCCGCCGCGCCCATTGTCGCCCCCCGCCCTCTTCTGCCAGAATGGTGGCTTCCCATATGGAGGTTGATCGACATGGCTCAACGAAAAACATCTTCGCCCAACATAGAAAAAAAAGACCACATCATCGACGCGCTCGATCCGGGAATTCGTCTTCATCTCATCGAAAAGCGCCCGCGCGGGCTCAAAAAGCGCGAGCCGGCAAACACCCTCCTCATGGTCCACGGGCAGAGCACCCCGTCCCCCGTGGCTTTCGACTTTCCCCTGCCCGGCTACTCGTGGATGGACTACGCCGCCGCGCGGGGGTTCAACGTCTTCGCGCTCTCCATCCGGGGATACGGCCGCTCGACCCGCCCGCCCGAGCTGCTTGCTGGCCGCTATGACAACCCGCCGGCCATCCGGGGGCGGACTGCCGTTCGCGACATCGAAGCGGCCGTTGAATTCATCTGCGAAAGATGCGGCGTGGACCGGATCAACCTCCTCGGCTGGTCGTGGGGCTCCACCACCACACCCGCCTACACCGCCGGACACCGGAACCGGATCGAGCGCCTCGTCCTCTACGCCCCCTTTTACGCCTACGACCGGCCCGCGGTCGCCGCCGAACGCGAGGACCCCAGCCGCCCCGGCAGATTCGACCCCCGGATGGGCGCCTGGCGGTGGGTCACCGAGCGCGCGCAGGAGGAGCGATGGGGGGGCAGCATCCCCCGCGGGCAACATGCGAAATGGCGCGAGGCGCGGGCCGCCAAAATCTTCTGGACCGCCCAGCTTCAATACGACCCGGAGGGAAAAAAGCGGCGGGTCCCGGCCGTCCGCATCCCGAACGGCGCCCAGGCCGACGGCTATGACCGGGCGCGCAACATCCCGCTCTACGACGCCTCGAAGATACACTGCCCCGTTCTCCTGATCCGCGGGGATCACGACCGGAGCTGCAACGACCCCGAGGTGAACGGCCTCTACCGCGCGCTCTCGAACAGCCGGGGGCGGCGCAGCGTCCTCCTCGGGGACGGGACGCACTTCATGCATTTCGAGCGAAGGCGCAAGGAGCTCTACGATCAGGTTCAGCTTTTTCTGGAAGGATAAAAAAACGCGGGGGAAGCGATTCCCCCGCGCGTGATTTCTCGGTTTCGCAGATGCTACCGGCGGCGCTTTTCCTTCACCTGGGCCTTCTTGCCCTTGCGCTCGCGCAGGTAGTAGAGCTTGGCGCGGCGGACCTTGCCGAAGCGCTTCACGTCGATCTGCTCGATTCGGGGGGAGTGGACCGGGAAAATCCGCTCGACGCCGATTCCGTAGGAGAGCTTGCGGACCCGGAAGGTCTCGCGGAGACCGCCGCCGCTCCGGCCCATGACGACGCCCTCGAAGACCTGGATCCGCTCCTTGTCGCCTTCGAGAATCCTGACGTGGACCCGGACGGTATCGCCCGGCCCGAAATCGGGGATATCTTTCCGCATCCCCTCGCGTTCAATGAGATCGATGACATTCAAGGTGCGACTCCTTCATTCCTTAGAATCAATATCTTTCAGAACCATTTCCCGGCGAATTCCGCCTACCTAACGGTCGCCGAGAAGGCGGTCCAGAATGATGGCGGAAGCCGCCCGGACCGACAAATGGTTATATCCTGTCTCCGCCACCCCCAACACGGGGGGAAGCCTCAAATCGATTCTTTCCATCACTTCGGGGGCCAGCCCCCAGCTCGTGCCGAATAGGATGATACCCGGTTCCGACCCCTCGCGCAGTCTTTTTCCGAGCGCGGCGTAGCTGGCCATTTCCTGATCGTTCCGGCCATTTTCACCGTATTTGGCGGAAGTTCCCACCAGCAGAGGCCTTTGGCCTTCATCGGCCTCCACAGTAACGATGGCGACGTCCAGATCGCTGACCACCTCGATCTGCTGCTCCAAGGTCTCGCCCCGCTCGGGGTGAAGCCCCCGCCCCGGTCCGCTGACGAAATGCCCCACCACCTGGCTGACAAACCGCCGCTGGGCCGGAAAAGGATGTACCACAAAGGTGCCCGCAATGCCATAGGTACGGGCCGCCCGGGCCAGATCGTGCAAATCGAGGCTCGTCACCGAGGAAGTCACCACCTCTCCGGCGCGATTCATGACCGGATGGTGGACAAGGGCGATATAGATATTTCCCAACCCGGCCCCCTTTTTCTCCCTCAGGAGGAAGACTCCAGGAGGCGGATCTCCTCCTCGGTCAGCTTCGCCTGATCCAGCAAGTCCCCCCGCCGCTCCAGGGTCCGCCTCAGCGCCGCCTGACGCCGCCACTGGCGGATCTCCTCATGGTTTCCGGAGAGAAGTACCTCGGGAACACTCATCCCCCGGAACGCGGGCGGGCGCGTGTAGTGCGGGTAGTCCAGTCGCCCCTGCTCGAACGACTCCTCCACCGCCGAGCTCGTCGA
>CAMYJL010000354.1 GCA_947258645.1 uncultured Nitrospinota bacterium | reverse complement strand
CGGCGCCGATGGCCGGGGGCCGCCGATGAGACGTTAATTTTTTGGCTTTTTCTTGAGGAGACCGGCGTCTGTCGCGGCAGCTTCGATCCCGTCAAAGTAGCTCGGTTTGGCCTTAATATACCCTTTGGCGCGCTGGAGATCGAGAATCTTCTTGTGCTCCGGATTTTGGGGGTCCAGCTTTAAAAAAGCCTTGGCGATCCGGGAAAGCTTTTCCTCCCCCAGACCGGCGCGCGCGGTCCAGTTGTAGTCCGCGTAACCGGGCGTGGTGTAGATAACACTCACCTTGGTCAGGTCCACCTTCTTCGATTTGACGAGCTTATCCCAGACGGCTTCGTTCAGGGCGCCCGCCTGTACCTTGCCCGCCTCGACCCATTTGGCGGTGGCGTCATGCGCGCCGGAGAAGCTGAATTTTTTGAAATCCTGCTCTGGGGAGAGCCCGGCTTTTTTGAGAAAGTGGCGGGGCATCAAGTGACCGGATGTGCTGCTCACGCTGCCGAAGGCAAACGTCTTGCCCTTGAGGTCTTTCAGGTTTTTGATGCCGCTTGTCTTGCTGGCGATGAACTTGCTTTTGAACTTGAGATCGCGAATCCGCATGACGAGCGGAATGGCATCTCCCTTGGTCCGGATGCGCGCCTGCACATGGGTGAAGCCGCCGTACCAGACGAGATCAACTTTTCCCGCGGAGAGGGCTTCGACCGTTGCCGCGTAGTTAACGAGCGGGATGAACTTCACCTCCATTCCGAGCTCTTTTTCTAAATATTGGGTGAGGGGCTTGAACTTCCGGATGAGTTCGGTCGGCGCCTCGTCCGGGATGGTCGAAACGCGGAGAGGGGCGGCGGCCTCCGACGCCGGGGCGAGCGAGATCCCCATGGCGAACAGGAAAATTGTAGCGAGAAACTTCTTCATGTGTCTTCTCTCCTTTGGGAATGTTCGGACAGACATATCTTGAATTTTTGGTGGAAACCCATGTAGCTAAAAGGGTATCGGAAAAAACTATGCGAGATATCGGAAAATGTCAACTTTGGTCGGGAGAAATCTGAGGAAATTCCTCATGGTTATGCCGGAAGAGCGTCTACCTTGACATCTTTTCCAACGGACGGCTACCATCGCGGCCATTCAAATCAATTTGTTGGCCATTTGCTTCCCATGTGTCCACCTCTCCGGCTGAGCACAGAAAGAAAAAGGGCTTGTCATGGATTTTCAGCTCACCGAGAGCCAAAGGTCGCTCCAGCGGCTGGCGCACGATTTCGCCGAACGGGAGATTCGTCCCATCGCCCGCGAGCAAGACAAGATAGCCGACCCGCAAGAGCGCTTTCCCTGGGATGTGGTCGAGAAGGGCGGCGAGGTCGGGCTCCGGACGCTGGCCCTCCCCGAGGAGATGGGCGGGGCGGGGGCGGACATCCTGACGCTTTGCCTCGTCGGCGAGGAACTGGCCTGGGGCGATCTCGGGATCGCGGTCACGTTCGATCAGACCTGGAAGATATCCCATCTCTTCGAGCGCCTCACGAACGAGGAACAGCGGGCGCGCTACCTGCCCGCTTTCCTCGAGGACAACCGCTTTCATCTGGCCGTCGGGATGACCGAGCCGAACGCCGGATCGGACAACATCATCCCCTACAGCAGCCCCGACGCGGGCGCGCGGACAACGGCCGTGCGCGACGGCGACGACTGGGTCGTCAATGGGATGAAGCACTTCATCAGCAACGGCGGAATCGCGAAGCTTTATTTCGTCGCCCTGCGGACGGACACCTCGAAGGGCGTCAGCGAGGGGCTGACTTATTTCATCGCGACGCCCGACCTGCCGGGTTTCTCGATTGGCCGGATTCACGACAAGATGGGTCAGCGCCTCTCTCAGAACGCCGAGCTCATCTTTGACGACTGCCGGATTCCCGAGACCAACCGGGTGACCCCGGTCGGGGGAGCGATGGAGGCGCGGAAGCGGTTCGTGCGGGGCTCGAACATCGAGGCGGCGGCGACCGTTCTGGGCACGGCCCGCGCTGCCTACGAAGACGCGCTTGAATATGGCCGAAACCGGGTGCAGGGCGGAAAACCCATCATCGAGCATCAGGCGGTGGGCTTCATGCTCAGCGATTGTTTCATCGAGTACGAGGCTTCGAGGCGGCTGCTCCACTACGCCGCCTGGACAGCCGGGCAGGGAGGTCTCTACGATCCGAAGATGGGTTTTATGACCAAGGTCTACGTGTCGGAGGCCGCCTACCGGATCGCCACGCGGGCGCTCGAAGTGTGGGGCGGGATGGGCTACATGACCGAATCGCCCATGGAGAAATACCTGCGCGATGCGACAAGCTTTCTCCACTCCGACGGCACCAACCAGGCCATGCGCATCCGCACGATGCCTTTTTTATAGGAGAGCGACGACGACATGCCAGAATTGAAAATCCGGGCGGTGGAGGCGACGGCGATGCCCCTCCCGCTCACAAAGCCCATCGGCAGCTCGCTGGGCACCTACACGGTGGTGGACTTCGTCTCTGTTTTCGTTCACACCGAGGGCGGACCGAGCGGTTTCGGCTTCTCGATGGGGCTTGGGGGCGCGGCCAGCTCTGCCATCGTCCCCTATATTCGGAACGAGCTAGCCCCTCTCGCGGTCGGTCAGGACGCCCTCGCGCCCGAGGCGCTCTGGGCGCGCCTGTGGGGCCCCAACAAGGCGCGTCTCCGCGCCGGACTGGGCGTCTGGGCGCTCTCGGCGGTGGACATCGCCTGCTGGGATGTTTTGGGAAAAGCCGCTGGGCTTCCCCTGCATAATCTGCTGGGCGGGTTCAAGAAAAAGGTGCCGGTCTACGGAAGCGGGGGCTGGCATACGCTTTCGGACGCCGAGCTGGTGGCGGAGTGTCAAGACTACGCCGCGAAAGGGATCACGGGATACAAGTTCAAGATCGGAACGCCGCGGGACGAGGAGCGGATCGCGCTGCTCCGGGCCGAGATGGGCGAGGATTTCATTCTCTTCGCCGACGCGAACCAGAAGTACAACGTGCGCGAGGCGGTCGAGGTGTCCTACATGCTGGCCGAGTACGGGGTGGCCTGGTTCGAGGAGCCCGTGCTCGCCGATACGCTCGACGATCTGGCCGAGGTGGCCGAGAAGAGTGTCGTGCCCACCGGGGCGGGCGAGAACACCTACATGCGCTGGGGCTTCCGGGAGATGTGCGAGCGCCGGGCGGTCGATTACCTTCAGCCGGACGTCACCCGGTGCGGCGGGATCACCGAGTTTCGGAAGGTGGCCCATCTGGCGGACGCCTTCAACATCTCCCTGAGCAGCCATCTGGCGCACGAGGTGTCGATCAGCTTGGTCGGCGCTTCGCCGCGCGGGCATCTGGTCGAGTTCATGGAGCTGACGCCCCCCGGGTTGATGACCCGGGAATTTGTGGTGAAGGACGGGTGTATCGAAGTGCCCGACGTGCCGGGCCACGGCATGGCGTACACGCCGGAGGCGATCAAGAAATACGCCGCCTGATGGATGGGGAATTCGATAAATTCATGCCCCGCCGCAACGGGTGGCGGGCCGATGTTGAGGAGAGAACATGCTCAAGCTGATCAGCTATGACTACCGTGGCGTCCACAGGGTGGGTGTCTACGTCGGCGACCGGATCGCCCACGTCGGACGACTCGCCGGTATTCTGGGCCGGGGTGACGTGAATCCCCAATCGATGCGGGAACTCATCGAGAACTGGGACTGGATGGGCCCGGTGGTGCGGG
>CAMYJL010000353.1 GCA_947258645.1 uncultured Nitrospinota bacterium | reverse complement strand
GCCGCCGGGGCAATTGTAGATATGAAATCTGTGGAATTAATGCAAAAACAAATTATTGACCCCAGCCCTTTTTTAAGCGAGAATCGAAGTCACGATTTTATTGGCCGCTTTGGAGAGCTAGTCTCTACAGGTCCAACAGGAACGAATGTGATGGATATCATAGTCATGCTCGTTCCCGAGGATTAGAATAATCAACAGGATAATGTGTTGCCTTCCCTGTTGAAAGAGGCCGTCCCGTCATCGTTTTTTCCTCCGCCCGAGGATATTGCATGGTATCTCCGCCCCAGATGAAAATTCCAACATTTGCGGCCGCTTGTTCAATTGCATTTTTTGCCTTTTCAGTTTTATTTTCGCAATCCGCTTTCAGCGCAGAGCAGTTTCTCCGCAAGGCAAAAAGCTCCATAAAAATTAGCAATTTCGCAGAACCACCCTCCCAGGAACAACAGAACGGCCTCCCCAAAAACTGGAAGCTCCGCGTCTGGCGCGGCGAGCCGGATGTGAAGATTGTCAACAATGACGGCAAAAGAACGCTGCGTTTGAGAAGCCAGAAAGCTTCCGTAAGCGTTTACCGGAATTTCAAGCTGGATCTCAAAAATTTCCCCAACCTGAAATGGGGCTGGAAAGTGACCCAGCTTCCGAAGGACGCCGACGCACGGATCGTCAACCGCGACGATCAGGCGGCCGGGATTTACGTCGTCTTCCCCCGCTTCCCGAAAATGATCAACAGCCGTTTCCTCGCCTACATCTGGGAAACCAGTGTCCCCGAGGGAACGGTGATGAGAAACCGGAAGAACCCGATGATTCACTACATCGTCGTCCGCAGCGGAAAAGGGAAACTCAACCAATGGATCACCGAAGAGCGCAACGTCCTGGACGACTACCGCAAAGTATTCAAGCAAGAACCGCCCATGGTGGGAGGCGTCGCACTGCTCATCGATTCGGACGATACCCGCTCCCAGGCGGAGAGCTATTTCGCGCAGATCGAGTTCAAACGGCCGGCAACGGCCCAGGTGACCCCGCCGTCCAACCGGTTCGTCAAGAGTCTGACCAACCCCTTTGAACTATCGGAATAATTTTTCCCTGTCCGATTCAAATCCCCGGTTTCAATATGGCAGCGGCTTTCCCTCGCCATTTTCGTGGCAGAATATTCATCCGCAAATTTGCATCTTTCAAACAGTTTCGCTTCCCGCTTCTGTATAATGCCTCGGGGGGATTGAGCGTGGTTCTTTCCCGCTTATTTTCTTCGCCAGAGGAACTCAGGTAGCCATGCGCCAGACAAAAATCGTATGCACTCTCGGACCGGCGAGCACACATGCGTTTACTCTCCGCTCCATGATCCGAGCCGGGATGAACGTGGCCCGTCTTAACTTTTCCCACGGAACACAGGCCGAACACCGGGCCACCATCAAAAAGATTCGCCGCCTCTCCAGCGAAGAGGACAGCGCCGTCGCAATTCTGGCCGACATGGGCGGACCCAAGTTCCGGCTCGGGAAGGTCCGGTCCGGGGAAACCCTCCGGGAGGGACGCGAGGTCCGCCTCGTTAACCGTCCCTGCGTCGGAAACAGCCAAAGGCTCTCCGTGAACCGCCCCGAACTCATTCCACAGTTACGCAAGGGCGACCGGGTCATGATCTGGGATGGGAAACTCCAGCTTGAGGTCACCGCGACCGGCGACGAAGAAGCGACCTGCCATGTCATCATTGGCGGACCGCTCAAGGATCGGGCGGGTCTCAACATGCCGGACACGCCCCTCGACATCCCCGCCCTGACCGACAAGGACATCAAAGACCTCGCCTTTTGCGCCAGACAGAAGGTGGACTTCATCGGACTCTCTTTTGTCCGCACCGCTTCAGATATTGAGCTGTGCCGGCGCGAACTCAGCCGCCACAAGGCCGAAATCCCGATCATCTCCAAAATGGAGAAGAGCGAAGCCGTCACCAACCTCGAAGAGATCACAAAAGCGACGGATGGCGTTATGGTCGCGCGCGGGGACCTGGGAATCGAGATTCCGCTCGAAGAAGTTCCGCTTGTTCAGAAACGGATCATCGCCTGCGCCAACGATCTCGGAAAACCGGTCATCACAGCCACCGAGATGCTCCTTTCGATGGTCGATTCGGCCCGCCCGACACGGGCCGAGGCGGGGGATGTCGCAAACGCCATCCTCGACGGGACCGACGCCGTCATGCTGAGCGAGGAGACCTCCACGGGGAAACACCCGCCACAGGTTATCCGGATGATGGCCCGAATCGCGGAATCGACCGAAACGTGCCTCCTGCAAGAGCCCGACAATATCCGGATGCGCAGATCCACGGTGACGGCCCCGACACTGGCGCAATCCATCGCCTATTCCACCGTGCTTCTCGCCCGCGATCTGGAAGCCACTCTGATTATCAGCCCCACCGACTCGGGCGATACGCCCCGCCGCATTGCACGCCATCGGCCCAGGCAGCCCGTCCTCGCCCTGAGCACCTCCGAACAGACGGTGCGCCGGCTCGCCCTCTCCCGGGGCGTCATCCCGTGGAAGATTCCGCGCCGAATGCCGATCGAGAAAATTCTTGACGCGGTTCGCGAGCGTGTCATCGCGGAAAAACTGTGCCGCACGGGCGAGTTCGTCATCCTTTGCGCCGGATTTCCTTTCGGGGCGAAGGTGAACAAGGGCCGTCTCATCCAAACCGAGGTTATCTGAAGGGCTGTGAAAAAATGAGCAGCGAAGGGTCCGGCGGCGTCCTGCTCGGAATCGATCTCGGCGGCACCCGAATCAAGGCGGCACGCTTCTCTACTGATGGCGAGTGGGAATCAGAGAGCCAGTCCCATTCGAACGGCCGCGAGAAGGCCGAGGAAATTTTCGCGAAGCTCCATTCGGTGGCGTCCGATCTCATCGGAAGCGACCGGCTCGCCGGCGTGGGGGTTGGCGTGGCTGGCGTATTCGACGCGCAATCGGGCCGGATCGTCAAATCCCCCAACATGCCAACGCTGAACGGGTTCGACCTCAGAGGGCAGATACAATCCGCCTTCGGGGAGGTTCCCATCCACATAATGAATGATGCGAACGCCGCAGCGCTGGGGGAATTTCACGCTGGCGCGGGCATGGGGGCCGAGAGCATGTTTCTTCTCACCCTGGGCACCGGCATCGGCGGAGGATTCGTGTCGGGCGGCGAAATCTGGGAAGGCGTAGCGGGCGTCGCCGGAGAAGTAGGCCACATGTGCATTCAGGCGGACGGGCCATTATGCAACTGCGGCGCGAAAGGCTGCCTCGAAGCCTGTGTGTCGAGCTGGGCCCTCATTCGGGACGCCAACGCGGCCGCCGGAGAAAAACCCGACTCGCCCATTGCGGCCCTTCCCTCGCTGACACCGGAAGACCTGGCGGTTCTCGCCGCCCAGGGTGACGAGGACGCCCGGGCGCTGTGGGAGAAGGCCGGCACCATGCTGGGCATCGGAATCGCCAACCTGATGAACCTCCTGAACCCGGAGTGCATTGTTCTCGCCGGTGGACTTGCCAAGGCGGGCGACCTGCTTCTCAAGCCCGCGAGAAAAACCTGGGAGGTCCAGGCGTTCGACAGGGCCCACGAATCCACCAGCGTTCGGATGGGAAAACTTGATGAATGGGCTGGCGTCCGGGGAGCGGTTCAACCCCTCCTGAGACCATGAGTGCCCGCAGGACGGCGGTGCGTCGGATCTTCGCGGTGGCCCTTCTCGCCGCTTCGCTCTTCACT
>CAMYJL010000352.1 GCA_947258645.1 uncultured Nitrospinota bacterium | reverse complement strand
AATGCGGGCCAGTCTCCCCGACGGCCCGGCAAAACACTGAAGCTGATGAGGAATAGGTCGAGGGCGAAACAGCCCGGCCGCTTCGCCCACCCCGGAAAACTATCAGAAAGCGCCCGTTCCGGCAACAAAAATAGGCCCTCCGCCCTTGCCGGAAGGTATCTCGCGTGGCAGTCTGAACGCCTGATTTTTCAATGGAACATCCACTTTGGAACAAAGAAGCGGTCAATCCGTTTTTGCCGTCGCTCCGATAAATTTTTCGGATGTTTTTCAACAGGGGAGAGAACAGCCATGTCGCTCGAAGTCACCTGCCCGGGGGTGGACTACTACAAAGCCGCCGACGGCCGCATCATCGCCATCCACATCAAAAGAAACTTCGACGATTACACCAAAATTCCTCCCTATCTCGACTCCGACGAGGCCCAGGAGCACATCCGCTCTGCCTACGCCGGCCAGAGCATCGAGGATGAGCGCAACACCAAGGCCCACATGACCGACGACGAGATTCCCCTCCAGGTCATCGTCCTGCGCCGCCCCAAGGGTGCCATCACCAAGGCCCACTACCACGTCGTCGAGGAGCGCCCCACCGTCAACACCACCCGCCACCAGGTGCTCATCTGCCAGTCGGGCTCGGCCCGCATCGGCGTCTACACCAGGGAAGGCGACCACCTCGGCGACACCCTCCTCAAAAAGGACGATCTCATCCTCATGTACGAGGGCCACGAGGTCGAATTCATGGAGGACGGCACCAAGCTCATCGAGATCAAGGAGGGCCCCTTCCCCGAGACCGACGAGCGCGACAAGGTGGACCTCTAACAGGCGTCCGCTCATTTCAGGCAGGAACCCTCTCAATCCCGATATCGAGGCCCGCTCATGAAACTCATCACCTTCGAAGTCGCCACCCCCGTCGGCCCTTTCCAGCGCATCGGCGCCGTCCTCGGTCAGGGCGATCAGATCGCCTACATCGACCTCAACTTCGCCATGGCGGCCAGCCTCGCCGATGAGGGCGCCGCCCGGCCCCAGGAGATGGCGAACGCCCTGATTCCGCCCGAGATGATCGCCTTCGCCGCCCCCGGCCAGTCCTCTCTCGAAGCGGCGCAGGAGGCGCTGGATTTCGTCGAAGAAAAACCCGACGCCCGCGGCCCGCGCGGGGAGCAGATCGTCTACACCCCGGCCGAGGTCAGCCTCCTCCCGCCGATCCCGCACCCGCCGCTCATCCGCGGCTTCGCCGGCTTCGAGCGCCACCTCAAGACCACCTTCGCCAAAATGGGCCTCGAAATCCCCGACACCTGGTACGAGCGCCCGCTCGCCTTCAAGGCCAGCTGCGCCCACATGGCCGCCGTCGGCGAGGAAGTCCCCTGGCCGAGCTACACCGACAAGATGGATTTTGAATTGGAGTTCTGCGCCGTCATCGGAAAGCCCGGGCGCGATATCCCCGAAGAAAAGGCGGGCGAGCACATCCTCGGCTACGCCATCCTCAACGACTGGAGCGCCCGCGACGCCCAGACCGGCGAGATGGCCATGGGCACGGGCCCGTTCAAGGGAAAAGACTGGTGCTGGTCGTTCGGCCCCTGGATCGTCACTCCCGACGAACTCGGCGACCCGGCCCAAATCCCCATGGCCGCCCGCGTCAACGGCGAGACCTGGATCGAAGCCACCCCCGGCGAGATGTACTGGCGCTACGAGCAGATCGTCGCCTACACCTCGCGCGACGAGCGCCTCGTCACCGGCGACCTTTTAGGCTCCGGCACCGTCCCCGGCGGCTGCGGCATGGAGATCGAGCGATGGGTCCAGCCCGGCGACCTCGTCGAGATCGACATGGGGCCGTTGGGAATCATGGCCAACCGGCTGGGGCAGAAGCCCGAGGCCAGACCGTTTACGTATAAGTAGAGCCCCTACACCCCCACGATCTCCCCGACCACGTTATCCACAACCACCGGTGTGTCGAAGAAAACGATTTTCGGCTGAACGCCGAAGGCGGAGACGAAAGCCTCGCGCCAGGGGCCGCCCTCGGCGTAGCAGGCTTCGGCATCCTCGCGGCTCTCCCAGAGATAGACGCCGCCGGCGAGCCCCTGCTCCGAGCTGAAGAGGAAGTTCTTGCGGGTGAGGCCGGGGATGGTCCGGAAGCGGTCGGCGATCTTCTCGACGTTCTCCCTGTATTTCTCGCTCGTGAATCCATCGGGAATCGGCGCGGTGACGACGGCGGTGATCATGGCAAGTCTCCTCAATGATGTCCGGATTTCGATGGGTCGGGCCGCAGGCACCCGCAAAGACAATATATACCCCGCCGGGGCGGTCAGCGATCCGCCCGGCTCTCTTCGGCCAGCTCCCGCGCCGAGCGGAGGAGGTTCAGGCTCTCGGTCCCGTCGCTGTGGAGTGAGGTGAGGACGTCGCGGCAAAAGCGCTCGAGGGGGAATTCCTTCATGACGCCGTTCCCGCCGGTCACGTCGAGCGCGCCGAGCATCACCCCCACCGCCGCCCGGTCGCAGTGGACCTTGAGGAGCCAGGTGTGGTTCGGGTCGAAGGGCGCACCGCTGTCGATGGCCCGGGCGGTGTCCCAGAGATAGCCCTCGATGGCGTGGATGTGCATCCGCATCTCGGCGAGGCGCGAGCCCACGGTCGGGTGCTCAACGATGGGGCGCCCCCCCTGGACGCGGCTCCGGGCGTAGTCCAGGGCGATGGCATACATGGCGCCCGAGAGCCCCAGGCTCGTCGCGGGATAGTCCACCGCCCCCGCGAAAAGGCGAAGGACGCCCGGCCAGGCGCCGTCTACCTCGCCGAGGCAGTGGTCCGCCGGAAGACGGACATCCTCCAGGAGGATGTCGCCGTTCGGATAGAGGCGGAAGCCCAGCTTGTCGTCCACGCGGGGGAAGCTGACGCCGGTCCGGTCCGCCGGCACGATGAAAAGCGTCGAACCCCGGTGGACAGGGACCTCGGCGTTCGTGCGGGCGAATACGAGGAGGCACCGGGCGAACCCGGCGAGGGAGACCCACTGCTTCCGGCCGTTCAATACCCACTCGTCTCCCTCCCGGACGGCGGAGAGCATGAGGCCTCGGCCGGGATCGTCCGAGGGGATGAGGTTGTCCGAGCCCGCGCCGGGTTCGGTGAAGGCGGTGGCGAAGCAGTAGGCGTCGTCCTCGACGAAGGGGCGGAGGAACTTTTCCCGCTGGGCCGGGGTGCCAAGATGATAGAGGAGAAGAGAGGCCCGCCAGCAGGAGTAGAAGCATTTTCCGAGGCCGGGCTCGACCCGACACATCTCGGAGAGCAGGAGCGCACGCGTCAGGACGCCCGCCGAGAGGCCGCCCCATTCTTCCGGAAGGGCAAGGGTCCGGAGACCAAGCCTCGAGCCCGCCCGGATCAGGTCCCACGGCATGCAATCCGAGGCGTCCGGGCGTTGCTCGATCTCCCGGCAGAAGGGTGCCACCTCGCGCGCCATGTACTCCCGCACGGTGTCCCGCAACTGCCTCTGGATGTCGGTCAGTTCCGGCTCGGGCATCTGGAAAACCTCACGAGGCTGGGGATTTCCGAAATCATACCAGAATATCCGATTTTATTCCGGGAGGGTTCAACCCCGCCGCATCATCCGCACCGCCAGAAAAATCAGAACCACGCCACGCCATTTTCGGGCGCGGGGAGGGTGGCCTGGGCAATTGCCGCAGGCGCGCGAAAAGGCGCGCTTCAAAGAAAAGCGCCCCGGGAAACCGTTCTTCCCGGGGCGGTGCA
>CAMYJL010000351.1 GCA_947258645.1 uncultured Nitrospinota bacterium | reverse complement strand
CGGTGGGATTGGGCTTCGTCACGCGAGCCGGGTAAACCGAAGCCCCCTCTATGTCGTAGTGCTTTCCCTTGAAATCGATTGGCCCGTCCGCTTCCCATAATTTTCGGACCACCTTCAGGAACTCACCCGTACGCTCGTAGCGTTCGGCGTGGGCCAGATGATCGCCGTAGCGCCTCTGGTCCACCGCTGTGCTCCCCGTCACGACGTTGATCGAAACTCGACCGCCGGTGAGATAATCGAGACTGTTCGCCTGTTGCGTCGAGGCAACGGGCCCCACGACGCCTGGGCGGAAGTCGACGATAAATTTGATCTTCCTCGTTCGTGTGGAGATGGCCGCCGCCGTGGCCCAGGCGTCGATGCAGTGCGTCCCGACGGGAACGAGAATGTTGGTACAGCCTGCGTTTTCCGCCGCCTGTGTCACCTCGGTCAGGTAGTCGAGCGTAGGGAGCCGCTCGGGTGTTTTCTGATTCACCTGATGGCCGTCGCCCGCACGGTGCGAGCAGAGCGCCCAGATGTACTCTGTTGACAAAGGCTGTCCTCCCTGCCGGAAAATGTATTCCCATGTGTTCGAGATGATGAATAGCGGTGCGGGAAAATAATAGCAGGAATCCCGGCGGCGGACACCGGCCTTCCCGCTCGGGCGGAATCCGCCCGGAGTGGCTATCGGGAATGAACTCTGATACCCCGGAGGTACGGAAAATTTCCCCGGGAGGCGACACATGAAGCTCGCACTTTCATCGACCACCCTTCGATCCAGCCCGCCTGGCGAAGTCGTCACGGCCGCCGCGCGAATGGGCTACGAAGCGGTGGAGCTCTGGGCCGAGCACATCTGGGACACGGGGGCGGCCTCTGCCCCTCTCGGAGTTCAGGCCCGCGAGCTGGGGCTCGCACCCTCCCTCCACGGACCGAGCCGCGACCTCAATGTCACCTCTTCGAACGCCGGCATTTGCCGGGAATCGCGGGCGCAATACAAAAAATGCCTCGAGGATGCCGCCCGGATGGGTGCTGGCCTCGTGAACCTCCACCCCGGCGCCCTTTCAGGCTCCCACGACAACCCGGAAGAATTCACCCGGCGCATGATCGAATACGGAGGGGAGCTGGCCGAAGAAGCGGGCCGGCTGGGACTCGCCATCGGTCTGGAGGTCATGGAACGGCGGCGGGGGGAATTCGTCACCGACATCCCCGGTACGGCGCGAATCGCGCGGGAGGTGGCCCACCCCGCCTTCGGCCTGACGGTGGACCTGGCGCACCTGCTCTACAGCGGCGTGCCGATCGAAACGGAAGGATACGAGCCCCTTATCTTTCACGTTCACATCAGCGGCTCTACGCGCGAAAAAGTCCACGTGCCGCTCGCCGAGGGGATTTACGACCTCGGGGGCGCACTCGCGCAGCTTCGCCCCTTCTTCCAAGGGGCCGTCGTTATCGAGAGTTATGCAAAGGGAAAGGAAATGGAAACCGCGGAGGACAACAAGCGGGTATTTGAACGGTTAATCAAGGAAACAGACTGCGCGCCGCCGGGCAAGTAGCGGGGCCGGGCTCGAACGCTCAGCCCGTCTATTTTAAAAGCGACGGCGGGGGGGATTTTCTTTTGCACATGGATCGGTAAAGACCCCGGTAGAAAGAAGCGTCTACTTTTTTTCCGGAACCTTTTATCGATTTCATCCAGGCGCAAAAATCCGGCCATTTTCCAGAGGAAATGAGAGAAACACCGGAGGAAACGAGAGCGGCCATCCCGCCGGCCCATTTTCGCCCCGCCTGCCAGCCGCGAAGCGTCCTCGGACCCCACCCGTCCGGAGCCCCCCTGAGCCAGGCGGTCACCTTCTGCATGTCCCAATCCATCATCTGGGCATATACCGATAAAGCGACGCTTCCCAGCGCCACGGCCACAACGCCCATCCATATACCGAGCCACCAGTACATGTTTGCCTCCTTAGTCTTCATTTATGCGTGTTTCTAATAAAACATACATAATGCCGGGAAAGACTGCTCCGGTGGATTCGGCCGAAAAGAGACCTACATCACACTATCGGCATATTTTTCCCTCAACATGACCCCTTTGTTATGTGTTTGTTCAACATATTGATTTTATTTTTTTTATCCAATTTTCCCGCCAGGCGGCCCCCGCCTTTCACCAGGAGATCCGCCCCTCGGGGCCGTGCGGCAACCTTCTCCCTCATTTCGTATCCATATGGGAATATCGAAGCAGGGGGGTGCGCCTACTGAGACGAGCGTCCATGTACAGCATCGGAATCGACATCGGCGGCACGTTCACCGACGCGGCGGTCGTCGAGCACGGACAAGACCGGAGGACGGCCAAGACTGACCCCATCGACCGCGCGCCGGAGCGCGTCGCCAAAAATTTATGGGAGGGTGCAATCTCCGATGACGACGACGCCACGGCGGAGCGACATGCGGCTATTCGAAGAGAGCGGCTGAGGGGGGGTAACCCCGCCGAAAACGAAGGGCTTCACCGTTCCCGAGGGCGAGCGCCGGGTGACGGGAGATCTCTGGCTGAACGGGGGAAAAGTGTTCATTTGAAAATGCGGGGAGATGTGCGCCGAGTGATACGGAGAGCGGAGATTATTTCTGAGGCGCCAGTTCTGCCCCTGCTGCGGAACCCAGCTCGAAGCGCGCGTCGCGATAACAGGCGCGCCACTCCTCGGCTGGCGCCTGCGCACCTGAGGATCGCCTGCGCACCTGAGAATTTTTTCCGAAATCCTTGACGAAAATTTCGGGCGGAATTGCCCGGCCTATTCCTTTTCCAGGTGAATCCGGTAGGCGCGATCGGTCTGCCGTTCGACGATGACGTTGTGCCGCTTGGATTGATACCCCTTGAGCCGCACCCAGAGGATATGCTCACCGTAGGAAAGGGAGTTAATCTCGACCTTCGGGTTGGCCACGCCGTAAAAGCGGCTGGAGATGAACACCTCGGCCCCGGGCGGATTGCTGTAGATGGTCAGCCGGCCGAACGCCTGGGGATCGAGCGGAATGCGCACGGTGGTCTCGCCGCCGGCGAGATCGACCTCCTCGACACGCGGGACCTGGCCCGGAAGCGTCGCCCGGATCGTGTGCCACCCGTTGGTGACGCCCTTGATGACAATGGGCTTTTTCTCGTAGGCCCAGCCCCTCGTGGTGCCGTCGAAGGTGATGACCGCGCCCTGCGGCTCGGTCTGGATGCTGATCGAGCCCGTTCCGCGGGGAACGAACAGGTCCCCCTTGCCGCAGCCCGCGGCCGCGATGACGATGAGTAAAAAGATCGCCGCCAGGCTCCCCGGGTAGCAGAAGCGTTTCCATGATGGATGAGCTGGATTCATTTCGTGTGGATTCCCCGTCAACTCCTGAGCGGACCTTCGGCGGGCGGGCTGCTGTCCTCTCTCCCGCGCGTCCAGAATCTATCCTCTTTGGCGCGCGATGCAAAGCCCCGCCGCCTTCATCCGGGCGTCCGCAACGGCCGGCAGACTTGCCCGGACGATGCACATCATAGAAGATTCGCAAATCGATTTGAACGGCACCTTCCCCCTCCGAGGGGGGAGCGATACTGTCTTATTTTCCACCATTCAGGGAGGCGGCCTCCTGATGCAGGGCTACCGCAAGGGACTGACGAACTACGGCGATCCGGAATTCAGCGCCTTCATCCGGGGGGCCTTCGCAAGGGGGTTCGGCCTGACCGAAAAAGACCTGGAGCGCCCCATCATCGGAATCGCCCAGACCTGGAGCGAAC
>CAMYJL010000350.1 GCA_947258645.1 uncultured Nitrospinota bacterium | reverse complement strand
TCCGATGCGAACGCCCAGCCGCCTTTTACCTCGGCGTAGTAAAGCGGCTTGATCCCGAGCCGATCGCGGACCAGCAGAAGCGTTTTTTCCCGGTCGTCCCAGAGAGCGAATCCGAACATGCCCCGCAGGCTCTCGCAGCATGCCGCCCCTTTTTCCTCGTAGAGGTGGAGAATAGACTCCGTATCGGAATGCGACCGGAAGACATGGCCCCTTCCCGAGAGCTCATCGCGAAGGGCCTGGAAATTATAGATTTCTCCGTTCAGCACTACCCAGGCCGACTCGTCTTCGTTCGGCATGGGCTGGTGCCCCTGCGGGCTTGTGTCGATGATGCTCAGGCGCCGTATTCCAATACAAGCCGTCCCAAAATCCCGGATCCCGACATCATCGGGGCCTCGATGGACCATCGCGGCGCACATGCGCCCCACCGCCTGTTTTCGCTCATCCGGCGAGATCTCCGCCGATACGACGCCGCAAATTCCGCACATGCTCCGCTACCGCCTCAATCGTCTTTCTGGATAACGTAGCGCCGGCGAAGAGGCAGATTCTGCCGACCTCTCCACATCGCCGTTCCGGCAGGAATGGATTCCCCGTACCGGGGAGAAAACCACCCAGCCGGATCGGGAGCGCCCGCTCCCCGGGCAAGCGCCACCGGAGAAACCCCCTCGCCCTCCGTTCTAAGGACAAGTCGGCTCCCGTCGGGAAGATCGCACCGAACCGCGCTCTCCCCCTCGCGCTCATTTTTCACATCCGGGTGAAAATGGAAAAAGGTCTCCACAAGATGCCTTCCCGTCCCGCTGATCTCATCCGTTACGGAGAATCGAGGCCCGGTCAGCTCGAAAATCCGGCTGGCCGTGAGACCGGGCCGAATTCTTTCAAATCCCCGGCAAAGGACATGGACCGGGCCGAATTCTTTCAAATCCCCGGCAAATGACAAGGACGCGGAACCCTTCCGCCACCTCCACGACGGAAAGCCCGGGCGCCCGCTCGTAGAAGTCCGGAAGCATGGCGGGGACATACCCATTGTGACCGTGCGCCAGACAGGCCTCCAGCCCATCCACCAAAACAGCGCTGTGGCTCCGCCCGCTTCTTCCGTATCGTCCCAGAGGGTTGTCCAGATAGGTCGAGCGGCCCGAATCAACGATCAACGGCATGTCCCGGAAGTGCAGGACGAAACCCAGAATGTCGGCATGGCCATGCGACCAGGAAGGGACATACCCCAGCGGATTCAGGTAGAGGAAAAGTGCCCAATCCTCGCACACGAACCGGTGAAACCCCGCGTCCGGATAAGACTCTTTCCGGGACACGTTTTGTGTGGCCCCCGCAGTCAAAGGCGCTCCCGCGGCTTCGGTGAGAAGCGAATGCCAACCCCTCTCTCGCGGCAGCGGGGGAGAGCCCTGGCCCAGCAACCTGGCCCCCACGGCGGCGACACCTCTATGAAATTCCGGTGGAAAGTCCGGAGAGACGTCCCCGACAAGCGCCAGATCATCTCTTCTCTGGAGAAAAGCAGCCGCTCGCACCATCGCGGCAGCCGGATCGCGTAGGCGCTTCCAGAGTTCATCGTCACCCGCGGCCTGGCCGGCCCACATCACTTCCAAGAATGCCCGGGTCAATAGCAGGTGGTAATGCGTGGACCCTTCGCGGAGAAATCCGGAGGAGGTGAATATATTCCTCGCCCCGAATTCCAATATTTTCCGGCCGGTCTCCCGGAGGCGGATATCGGAGAGGCATACCCCGGCGAGGTAAAGCGCCCGGGCGTCGTTGACAAGATGGTTGTTCGTCGAGCCCCCCCGAAATTCGAGATGACCCAAAAGAAATTTCGCGTTCTCTCTCAGACTCGCCTCAAGCCGGCCAAACAACTCTCCTTCGGGCAGGCCCCGCCTCTTTGCGGCGGAAATCAGAAACAGCCAATGGACCAAGCGCTCCGCGACGGAATAGCTGTCCCACCCCGGCTTCCCCTCCTCACAGGGATGAGACGACCGCCAGGTATCCGCCATCTCCAGCAACCGGACGAGCCCCGCGTCGGAAACACCGGACGCCAGAAGCGTCAGGGCCCAGCCAAAGCGATGAACCCGGAACAATTCCTCGGGGTCGTCATAGCGCCCCTCCCAGGGAGGGGTGCCCGGAAGCAACGCATCCTCGGGGCAAGCGGCAGGCGATGGGGGCACTTCCAGCGAACGGAACGTGGGGGCGGCGGCCCTCGAGCCGGAGCAAGTCCGCTCCAGGGAATCCCGCGGAAATCCCGCCGGCGGAACTCCGGCTGCGCCCCCGCTTATCAGGCCGTTCCGGAATTCGAGAATCGCGTCGCCCAGGTTATTTCCTTTCAAAACGAAACGGAGATAACAGCGTAACTCCCGACGGTGAAACGGGGAACCGAATATGGATCGGAAAATCTGAAGAAGTCGGGTCAAAGATGATGCATTCCATGAAGGCGGCGATCACAGGAACTCGGAGAGCTTCACCCACAACTGCTTGGCTTTTTCGGGATGCACTCCAAAGAGGTTGTGCAACTCGTCCGGGTCGTCCCCGATATTGTAAAGCTCGGTCTGATTGGTCGTGGTGTTGTAAATCAGCTTCCATTCTCCATCGCGGACGCTTTTGACGTTCGCGGTATCGGGAGAAGGGTGCGGACCTTCGACCCCACCTGTTTCCGTGAACGCCAACCGATTCTCCATCTCCTCTTCCCGGACAATGGGAAGAAGGGAGCTGCCGCGCAGAGGCTTATGCTTCTTCGAGGGAGCCAGATTCAGTATATCCAAGACGGTGGGGAGGATATCCACGGTCCTCACCTGGACCCGGCTCTCTCCCCCCGGGGGGAAAATACCGGGGCATATAAAGTACGCCCAGACGCAAATCGAATAATCGTATGCATAGACGCCATAAGCCTTTTCTCCCTTTCTTTCACCCAGCCCCCCGCCATGATCAGTCATCACCACGACGACGGAATTTTCTTCCGGATCGTGCCTGTCGATTGCCTCTATCATCTTCTCGACATAGACGCCGGCGTCGTTGGCGTATTTCCTGTACCGCTCCCGGTTGCGCTCGATGTGATCGAAGTACTCCGAATCGTAGATATCGTATTTCCGAATCACTTCACGGACGACTTCGTGATGAATTTCTCCGTAATGCAGAAACTCGAAAAAAGGTTTTTCCTGGGAAAATGCCTCCTCCAGCTCCTTCAGATGACTCTGGAGGATACCCGGTTCCTCGTCCTCGGGAACGATGGAGAGTTTCTCGAAGCTGTGATGGGGAAACAGGATCGGACTGAACGAATATCCCCGGGTATGGTACCCGGCGTCATGAAGGTACTCCACAATCGTCCGGCATCCTTCGCTGTCATAATCGCCTGATCGCGTATAACCGTCCACGCCGGTATCGCGTCCGTAAAGCCCGGTATAGGTAGCGTGCATGGAGGCCAGTGTATAGGGGGCATGGGTGATCACACGTGAGAAAAGATAGCCCCGGCGCTGAAGCTCGTCGAAGACCCCATGCACCCCGCGCATGTCGTTCCGGAACTGATCCAGAAGGATGACAATAATATTTGGCCGGCTGCCTTCCGTGCCGCCGTTCCCATTGAAAAAATTCCAAAATTTACTTTTCCATGAGCTCATCGCCGCTCAAATCTTCTCCTCTACTTCGTCGCGAGAATATTCAGACAGAAACCGATAAACTGCCCCGCCCACAACTCAAAGGCCGTCTCGTTCCGCCAGGGATATCCATAAACCAGTCTTCCACCGTCGTTATGACCGGTTTTCTTTCCGGCCAGCCTCCCGAGCCACTTCCCGACCACGGGAATTTGATCGAACACAAACGAATTCTTACGAATGCGCACGAAAGGAAAATCCCTGAACAGCGCCTGAATCTCCATGGCGGAAAAAACCTCCGTCTTCGGGTTGTACACGCGCTGCTTTTTACTCGACATCCATTCGGTGGCGCGCCCGAGCCAGTCACCATCCCGGAATACACCTCCCTGTATAATGCCCCTGACGGGGAAGAGAACGCAGCGGTAAAGAAAGGAATTTTTCGCGTAGAGCATGACGACGGCCCGCCCGCCGGGCTTGAGCACCCGGTGGATCTCCTCCACGGTGCGGCCGATGTAGGGCGTGTGATGAAGGACGCCGTTCGAGTACACGATGTCGAAGAAGCTGTCGGCGAACGGGAGCGCACCGGCATCGCCCTGGAGGGCAAAATCGGGATGGCCACCGTTCAGCATATCGAGTTTGACCGCCGTAGCGGCGACGCGCTCGGCTGTCATGTCGAGAGCGTACATCTCCGCACCCAGCCGGCTGAACAGGGCCGAATGCCCACCCGCCCCGCAACCGACTTCCAGGACTTTCTTCCCCTTCAGCTGGTCCGACGGCATTTCCACGGCGGCCAGATGGCGGCGATGCGTGAACATGTCCCGCAAATCATCAAGAAGGGCTTGAAACTCATCCGAGGAGGTGTTCTCGTCATGCTCCCGGTAGGCGTCATCGTATAAAGTACCCCAGAATTTTTGAATTTCAGCAGTTTGCCCATCTCCGCCGGGAACGAGGAGCGGAATCCCCCCGGCGACGGGATAACTCACACCGCAGCCGCCGCACCGGAGTTCTTGCGTTTTTTCCTTGGTCGAAAGCAGAAGACT
>CAMYJL010000349.1 GCA_947258645.1 uncultured Nitrospinota bacterium | reverse complement strand
CGTAATTACTGAAAAAGACCATCCGCTCCTTCCCGGCGATGGTTGTAAGTGTGAATATCGTAGAGAACGAATCTTCCGTAGCGGCGTTCCAGCCTGGAAAACAACTGTTTCACTTCCCTGTAGAATGCGTCATACGACTCTAAAGATCGTTGAACAAGACCGGCCGATGGCGTCTCCCGCCAGACGGCCAGACCCCACGCATCCTCGGGTCGAATGTAGACAGCCTTCTCACGGGGCCGGTTTAGATCCACCTCGAATCGCGAACGAAGCCCTACAATACGGGTTGGGGCCACTTCGGCCCATCTCCCCGTTTCTGGATCCTCTTCGCGCAGCCTTTCCGCGTCGTTCAAGGCGAACATGGACACGATTTCCTCCCGCACGGAGTGCCCGTCGTGGATGGCTGCCGCGACGATGCGCCCCTCCCCTTCACGAATGGAAAAATATCCATTTGTCACTTCTTGATCACCTTCTAAACGTTTCCCTCGCCCAAACGACCCTTGTCTCGGCAGAAGAGAAAATTTGCGACGGCGCTTGTTCGACTCGCTTAAGTCGACCCCAGAGGCCGACGCGGTTGGCGATCTGAACGGCGAGGCCAGGGCGTGCGTTCAACTCCAACACCACGGGGCCACGGTCCCGGTCGATCACCTGATCCACCCCGGTGTAGCCCATGCCGGTCATGTCGTAGGAGCGAGCGGCGGTCAGAAGCATCTTCTCCCAATAGGGGACCTGGATGCCGTCCACTGGATTTCCAGAATCGGGATGATGCGTGATGGGGGCGGACTTTAGGACGGCGTTTCGGGTGATGCCGTCCGCAATTCCGATTCCCGCCCCGATGGCCCCCCGATGAAGGTTGGCCTTCCCGTCCGAGGCTCGGGTCGGGAGGCGGGTCATCGCCATGACCGGGACCCCGCGAAAGGCGACGATTCGAATGTCCGGAACCCCCTTGAAGGACACGGCGGAAAAAACCGGGTCCGGATGAACCAGGGACTGGACGATGGCCTGATCCGGAAGACCGGCCAGAGAGAAAATCCCCGAGAGCGTATTGGAGATGTGATGATAGAGCTCCAGTCGTGGAACGAGTTCGCCGCTCGGTTTGATGAAGCCGTTTTCATTCCAGTCAGTCACCAAAATGATGCCACTCCCGCCAGCACCGCGGGCTGGCTTGATGACGAATTCCCTGGTTCCGTCCAGACGTTCCTCGAACCTTTCGATTTGGCTGTGGGTCTCTAGCACAGAAAGGATCGGTGGCATAGGAACGTCAAATTCCATGGCGATCTTCCCAGTCAGGACCTTGTCATCCACCAAGGGAAACTTCGAACGTGGATTGTATCCCATGATGTAGTCGCCGTTTCGCCGGTTCATCCCGAGGACGCCCGCTTCCCGAAGCTCCCGGGCAATTTTCCAGATCATGACGCACCCCGGAAGGACTTAAAGCGTATAAGCTCAGACAGGCGGTAACCCGTATAGCGTCCGAGCAATAGCTGAAAGGCTGCGATACCAAAAAGAAGTTCCGGGTAGATGAAAAAGGTGAGCTGAAGCTCTTCAAAGTGGAGAATTCCATATGAGATGACGGCCACCGCCGCACTGCCGAGGGCGGTCTGCATGGCGGTCCGAATGCCCGACTCTTCCACCATAATGAAAAAGCGCTCAATGACCATCGTCAGGATGACGAATGGCAAAAGCCCCACCGCCATGAATTCCCGGAGACCGATTTTGTTGCCAACAAGAGCGAGTATCGTCAAAGCGCTGATGACAGCCGTGAGCATGACGGAAAGACGCGGCACCAAGAGCAGCCGCATGTTATCGAGCGCGTTTCGCAGGAAATACCCGATTCCCATCATCCCGGCGAAAATCGCCAATCCGTAAATGACCCCTGTGCTTCGGAAGGCGAGGGCCATGAGCACAGGCATGAAGACCCCGAAGGTGGGGAAGCCCACAATATTCCGAAGGATCCCGATTAAGAGCGCTCCGATGGGAACCAGCAGCAGGATACGGAAAGTATCCTGAAATTCCCGGGGAAGGTGAAAAAACGACCATCGATCCAGGAGATTGTCTGATCGCAAAATGCGCTCAAAGTGGCGCCGCCAGTTGCTCAGCGTCAATTCGCTCACATTCCAGCGGGTATCCGAAACCGTGCCCTCCCGGGCTTCGATGGCACGGGCTCCTCCTCGAGCCAATACCAGGAGGCTCCCGGGAATTTTGAGCTCTTCACCAGTTTCCGGGCGAAGCCGCACCCATCGGCTCCCCGACCAGGCTTCAACCAACCGGAGGGGTTCATTCCTCATACTCCGGACCAGGCGAAGTCCTTCAATTCCTCGTGCATGAAGACCCGCCGCCCGCAACAGACCGAGCAGTGAAACGACGCGGCCGTGCTTTTGCTGAACTTCTGACCAGGCCTTGAGATCCGATTCGACAGGGGGCGCATCCCTCCATTCTCCTCGGATAGTTCCGCCCACGGCTTTGAGGCGTGTGCCCGAGGGCAGGTTTCGCCATTGCCCAACCAGCCGCATGGCGAGTTCCTGCTCAGCTTTTCCAAAGGCATCCGGGTAAGGAGCGAGGGTCAAAGGGGATTTTTGGGCAGACTTTTTCTGAGGCAATGATATCAAAAAAGCACGATACCCGATGAATTCACTGTCCTCACTGGAACGACCAGAGAAAATCGCCAGACGGTTAGGGCCTTCCCGAGACACCCCTACATTCAAAGTACCCGATTGATAGCTTTCGGAGAGAATGGTCAAGCCAGTCCTTTGAATCGGCAGGCCAACGACGGCCAGCGCATGATTGGCCGGACTTTTCGATAAGCGGGAGGAAATTGAAATTTCCCAGGAGTCACCAGGAGCAGTGGGAAAAAGCGGATAGTCAAGGACGACTATCCGATAGGATACAAGGACGGCGGAAATGAAAAAAAGAACGGCGATGATACTAAAAAAAACCTTCTTCATTTAGCATTCTCCCCCCTGCAATCGGGAAATAACAAATATGCTTGACCCACATCCACGATGAAGCGATTCTGTAAAATGTTTCGACCGATGAGAAATGGAAATTCCATTCCGGGGCGCTTGCTGATATTCACTTCGGCCAGGATTTGTTTCGAGCCCACGCAAATCTCCATTCGAACCACGGGACGCCGTTCCCTGCCCGTCGAAGTCTTATAGTTCCGCCAAGCATGAATGGGCACACGCCAGGTGCCGCCGCCAAATTTTCTTGCGAGCCTCACTTCAACCTCGTTTCCGGAGATTTTGTAGTTTTCGACGCCAAGCGAGCTGACAGTCGCACCCGTGTCGACACGCGCTGGAAGACGGACGTTCCACTTCGACAAAATGATGCTCTCCATGGAACCAATCGTGATTTTTTCACCGGCTTCCACGGTCATAAATCCAAGGAAAAAGACCGCAGGAAGCCAGGCGAATTTTTGAATCTGAGCCAATGATTTAATCCTCGCACGTATTTGACAGAACCCACTTATTTACTGAATTCACTTGCCAAGAGGTTTATTTCCACATTCTATCTGGAGTTGGAATTTTCTGCTCACGTCAACCAGAAATTCACCCGAGAGGGATTCCCGGCCAAGGAGGACGGGATACTTGAGTCGCCTCCGATTTTTGAGGTTCATCAGTGTACGGATTCGCCTTTTTCCCAGACATATTTCCATGACCACCAGGGGCCGTTCCTCGCGACCCGTCGATGTCTTGAAATCTGCCTTGTAAGCGAGCGGCAATCGAAACAAATGCCCGCCATAT
>CAMYJL010000348.1 GCA_947258645.1 uncultured Nitrospinota bacterium | reverse complement strand
CGGCGGGTTGATCGACGTGGACGAGGAAATCCGCCGCCTCGACAAGCAAATCAAGGATATCGGTAAATCCATCGAATCTCTTGAGAAAAAACTGTCCAACGCTTCTTTCCTGGATCGCGCTCCGGCGGAAGTGGTTCAAAAAGACCGGGACCGCCTCCAGGAAGAAAAAGACCGCGAACAAAAAATACAGGAAAACCGCTCCCGCCTGATGGAATTCAAGAGTTAAGTGCTCAAATCCGGTGTCGTGATGTCTTCGGTTCGATGGAAAATCGAGAGTGAATCCGAGGTCGATTCGACGAACGCCCTCGTCCTGGAGCGCGCGCGCCTGTGCGCGCCTGAAGGCCTTGTCATCAGCGCCCTCTCTCAGACAAATGGCCGCGGGAGGCTGGGAAGAACGTGGCATTCCCCGCCAGAGAGCGGCCTTTATTTCTCGATCCTTCTCCGTCCGCCCGTTGAGGTGGAACAGACGGCACTAATGAGCCTCATCGCGGGCGTGGCGGCTGCCGAGGGGCTCGCCGATCTCACGGGCGTTTCCGTGGGGCTCAAATGGCCGAACGATTTGCGGATTGGGGGCAAAAAAACGGGCGGGATTCTCTGCGAATATGAAAAATCGGGCGGCCCCCCGCCGGCGGTGGTGGTCGGCGTAGGAATCAACCTGGAGACGCCTCCCGGCGAATTTCCCGAAGAATTCCGGGCCCGGACCACCTCGCTCGAAGAGGCGGGCGCCGCCATCGAAGCGGATGAGGCGCTAGGCGCCATCCTCGAGCGTCTGGATTATTGGTACCGTGAATTTCTCGCGAACGGGTTCGAGCCGGTCATGCGCCGCTGGGAAGCGCTTTGCGACAACCTCGGCGGGAAGATCACGCTTTCGACGGCAAATGACGCCATCGAGGGAAAGATGGTCGGCATCGACATGACGGGGCGTCTGCTTCTCGAGCCGCCGGGTGGGGATATTCGCGCGTTCGACTCCGGGGAGGTGCTCGAAGCATGAACACCGCTCATCGTCTCCTCGCCATCGACGTGGGGAACACCCAGACGGTCGTCGGACTGTTCGAGGGGAAGAAGATAAACGCGAGCTGGCGCCTCGGCTCGGTGGCCCGGCGGACCTCGGACGAGCTGGCGATTCTGATCGAGGGGCTGTTTCGCCTCACGGACTTCGAAATGTCCTCGGTGGGCCGCGTGGTGATCTCCAGCGTGGTTCCGCCGCTGGGACCGACGCTGGAGGAGATGTCGAAACGCTACTTCGGCGTGAGTCCGCTCGTGGTCGGGCCCGGAACGCGGACCGGAATCTCGATCAAGTACGACAACCCGCGCGAGGTGGGCGCGGACAGAATCGTCAACGCGGTCGCGGGATACCACAAATACGGCGGTCCGCTGGTGATCGTGGACTTCGGCACCGCCATCACGTTCGACGCGATTTCGGCGAACGGGGACTATCTGGGCGGGGCCATCTCGCCGGGCGCTGGTGTCGCCCTCGAAGCGCTGGTGGAGCGGGCGGCCCGCCTCCCGAGAGTGGAGCCCGCGGCGCCGGCCTCGGTCATCGGGAAAAACACCGTGCACAGCATCCAGGCGGGCATGTATTTCGGCTACCAGGGACTTATCAAGGAAATCGTCAAGCGCATGAAAGACGAACTGGGAGGAAGCGCCCAGGCCATCGCAACCGGCGGACAGAGCACGATTTTTTCCTCCGGCGAGCAAATTTTTGACAAAATTGACCCGGATCTGACTCTCGCCGGGCTTCAAATCATCGCGGAGCTGAATCCGTAAAAGGTACCTGACGAACATGAAACTCGATCCTGGGCCCAGCCGGACAAGGAAACCGACAGAGAAGGCAGCCAAGCGTGTATCTTGAATATTGGGGCTTGAATATCCCGCCTTTTGAAAACCTGCCGAACCCGGATTTTCTGTATTTCTCCCCCAAACATGAAGAGGCCCTGACCCGCCTGACCTATGCCGCTCAGGGGCGCAAAGGGGCGGCGATGCTGACGGGAGAGGCCGGCATGGGCAAAACGACACTGACGCGCGCGTTTATCCGCCAGCTTGCGGAAGAGAAGTTCGACATCGGTCTGGTCACCAACCCGAGCCTGCAGCCCGTCGATTTCCTGAAGGAAATTCTTTACCAGCTCGACGTGGCCGAGCGGACGGATTCGAAAGTCGAGCTCCTGCGCCTTCTCAACGACAAAATGATCGCCAACATTCAGGAAGACCGAAACACCCTCGTCATCGTGGACGAGGCCCAGGCGATCGAAGACGAAAAAACGCTGGAGGAGCTGCGCCTGCTCCTGAATTTCCAGATGAACGATCGTTTTCTACTCACCCTGATCCTCGTGGGCCAGCCCGAGCTGCGCGACCGGGTTTCGCAAATCCCCCAGTTCGCCCAGCGCATCTCGATCAAATATCACCTCAGCCCGCTGGATTTTTCCGATACCGTCAAATTCATCTTTTTCCGTTTGAAAGTCGCCGGCCTGGAAAAAAGCATATTTTCGGAAGAGGCGATCAAAACCATTCACGAGGCCTCTGGAGGAATCCCCCGTAGTATCGTCAATCTATGCGACCTCTGCCTCCTGGTCGGATTTACCTACAAGGTGCCCCTCATTAATAGTAAACTGGTCGAGAAGGTCATTCGGGACGGCGAGGGCGAGGCTTGATTCATGCGCTTAAGTGACTTGATCAAAAAAGGTTCCGACGGGGGAGATGAAGACCCCAAAAAGCGCAAGCCCAATTCGCCACCTTCCGCCCCGCCTCCGGCCACAAGCCCCGAAAATGCCCTGGAAGAAGAACCATTTCGCCTGAGCGAACTCCCGGAAATGCGCCCGCCTCCGGAACCACCGGCCGAGCCGCCTGACCCACCCCCCGGGCACGCCGAGGGGGAGGAGCGTCCGATCGAAATGCCCGATTTTTCCCAGGACTCTTCGGGCATGCCCCTCCCCATCGACCCCTCCAATCGCACCGAGACGGCCCCGCCGCCTCCCGGCGCGGGGGCTTCCGCCCCTTCGGGCGAGGTGGCTTCTCCCGCCGCCCACCCGCAAAAGCACCGCAAATCCGTCCTCATGGGACCCGATACCGGCCGCACCCTGGACGACGATCCGGGGGAAAAACATTTAATCGACATTCCGGAGAATCCGTTCGCACCCCTCCGGGATCGGGCATTGCAGTTTGTCACCTCCATGTTCCAATCCGTCAACGAAGGCAACGCGTACCCGCTTGGTGAAGCGGAAGAAATCATCTACGACTGTATCGAAGATCCCGCTTCCCTCGAGCACCTCTACTCGCTCGCCGTCAGCGCAAAAGACACGACCAATTCCCTGGCGGTTCATCTCTTCAACCACACCGTATACGCGCTGAAACTGGGGCGGGGGCTGAGATGGACGGAAGATCGCCTTATCCGCCTGGGTGTCGCTTCCCTGATCCACGATTTGGGAATGTGCCAGGTGCTCCAGCGGATCCGTCATAAAGAGGGCAGGCTCACGCCCGAGGAGGTCGCCGAAATTCAAAAT
Source organism: uncultured Nitrospinota bacterium (assembly GCA_947258645.1). Classification (GTDB taxonomy): domain Bacteria; phylum UBA8248; class UBA8248; order UBA8248; family UBA8248; genus CAMYJL01. Next base: position 260 of record CAMYJL010000348.1, on the reverse strand, counting down.
CATTGCAAATACGGCATGGAAACCGTCCTCGAACTGTACGGAGAACCCTTTCGCTGGCTGGCTGAGGCCATCTATCACGAGCATGAGCGAGAGGACGGGGGAGGCTATCCCCAAGGCCTCGCGGGAAACCAGATATCCGAATACGCAAAAGTCATCGGGCTCGCCGACGTTTACGAAGCGCTGACACACAACCGCCCCCAGAGGAAGCGGCTGCTCCCCCACAAGGCGGTTCAGGAAATTATTCAAACCCAGAAGGCCCA
>CAMYJL010000347.1:3817-7411 GCA_947258645.1 uncultured Nitrospinota bacterium | reverse complement strand
ATGACCAATTAAATTTTCAAACCATCCAGAAGATCCGCACGCCCTGAACCTCGAATACCAGAGCCTCAAAACCCCCCTGCCCCTTCCCCAGCGCTTCCTTGATCTCATCCAGGGGAGAAGAAGTACCAGGCCGCGGCTGCGATTGCCACGGCCAGGGCCACCCGGCCAGTCCATCGCCAGCCCCTGGTCATTCCGGGTATCGCCAGCGCCTCCGCCCCGGCCGCCTCGGTCAGCACGCGGTGGGCGCGGACGGGCTGGGGGAGGTTCAGGACGCTGTGCGCACCCTCGTCCGCAAAGCCGAACGGGACCCGCCCCTCCACCTCGCGGCGGGCCTCGCCCGAGATCCAGATGCCGCCGCCCTCGGCCAGCCCTTCCAGGCGATCCGCGATGCTCACGCCTTCGCCGCAGAGGCGGTCGCCGTCCACCATCACATCGCCCAGGTGGATCCCGATCCGGAAGCGCATCCGCCGCCGCTCGGGAAGGGCCTCGTTTTGTTCCCCCAGCTCCGACTGTATCTCGGCCGCGCACGTCACCGCCCGCACAGGGTTGCCGAATTCGGCGAGGACGTTGTCCCCCGGCGAGTCAATCACCCTGCCGTCGTGCCTTTCGATGTGGGACCAGATGATTTCCCGGTAGTTCTTGAGCGTATGGAGGGTGGCCGACTCGTCGTCGGCCAGGAGACGACTGTAGCCCTGAACGTCGGTGCTGAGGATAGTCGTCCGTTTGCGGTGGATCTTTTGCGGTCCCACGAGAGCCTCCTCTCGGGGTGGAACGCATTTCCCATCCCACGGGGAGCGAAGGATTTTCCATGATGGCGGAACGGCGAGATCTTATCACAGGGGCGGACGCATACGGGGGCGGCCACATGGGGTCGCCCCTCACCCCTTCCCGAGCGCCTCCTTGATCTCCTCGAGTATGGCCGGGTCGTCGATGGTGGCGGGGGTGTTGTAGGGCTCGCCGTCGGCGATCTTGCTCATGGTGCCCCGGAGAATCTTGCCGGAGCGGGTCTTGGGCAGGCGCGCGACGACGTAGGCCTGCTTGAAGGCGGCGACGGGCCCGATCTTCTCGCGCACCATGAGAACGGCCTCGGAGACGATCTCGCCCAAATCGCGGTCCACGCCCGCTTTGAGCACCAGAAAACCCATCGGGGCCTGGCCCTTGAGCTTGTCGTGAACGCCGATGACGGCGCACTCGGCGACGTCGGGATGCGCGGCGAGGACCTCTTCCATCCCGCCGGTGGAGAGCCGGTGCCCCGCGACGTTGATGATGTCGTCGGTGCGCGACATGACGTAGATGTAGCCGTCCTCGTCGATGTAGCCCGCGTCGGAGGTGAGGTAGTAGCCCGGAAACTCGGTGAGGTAGGACTCGATGTAGCGATCGTCGGCGTTCCAAAGCGTGGGCAGGCTCCCCGGCGGGAGGGGCAGCTTGATCACGAGCGCGCCCATCTCCCCGGCCTTGGCGGGCGCGCCGCCGGGCCCGAGGACGCGCACGTCCCACCCCGGAACGGCGACGGAGGGGGAGCCGTATTTCACCGGCAGGGGCTCGATGCCCATGCAGTTGGCGCTGATGGGCCAGCCGGTCTCGGTCTGCCACCAGTGGTCGATGACGGGGACCTTGAGCTGGCGCTCGGCCCACTGGATCGTGTCGGGGTCGGAGCGCTCGCCCGCGAGGAAGAGGGTCTCGAAGCAGGACAAATCGTATTTTTTGAGGAGCTCGCCCTCGGGGTCGTCGCGCTTGATGGCGCGGAAGGCGGTGGGCGCGGTGAAGAGGACGCGCACGCCGTGGTCCGAGATGATCCGCCAGAAGACGCCGGCGTCGGGGGTGCCGACGGGCTTTCCCTCGAAAAGAATCGACGTGCAGCCGTGGAGGAGCGGGGCGTAGACGATGTAGGAGTGCCCGACGACCCAGCCGACGTCGGAGGCGGCCCAGTAGACGTCGCCGGGATCGACGCCGTAGACGTTTTTCATGCTCCACTGGAGCGCGACCATGTGGCCGCCGTTGTCGCGGACGACGCCCTTGGGGACGCCGGTCGTCCCCGAGGTGTAGAGAATGTAAAGCGGGTCGGTGGCGGCGACGGGGACGCACGCGGCGGGCTCGGCGCCCGAGAGGGCTTCGTTCCACTCGATGTCGCGGGCGGGGTCGAGCGGGGCCTCGACCTGCGGCCGCTGGAGGATGATGCATTTATCGGGCTTGGCGTCGGAAAGGCGGATCGCCTCGTCGAGCAGGGGCTTGTAGGGGATGACGCCGGAGGGCTCGACGCCGCAGGAGGCGGAGACGATGACGCGCGGTTTCGCGTCGTCGACCCTTGTGGCGAGCTCCTTGGGGGCGAAGCCGCCGAAGACGACGGAGTGGACGGCGCCGAGGCGGGCGCAGGCGAGCATGGCGACGGCGGCCTCGGGAACCATGGGCATATAAAGGAGGACGCGGTCGCCCTTCCCGACGCCCTGATTTTTTAAGGCCCCGGCGAAAAGCGCGACTTCGTCGCGAAGCTCGCGGTAGGTGAATTTCCGGACGGCGCCGGTGATGGGGCTGTCGTAGATGAGGGCGAGCTGGTCGGCCCGGCCCCCCTCGACGTGGCGGTCGAGGGCGTTGTGGCAGGTGTTGACCTCGCCCCCCGGGAACCAGCGGTAGAAGGGGGGGTTCGAATCGTCGAGAACCCGGTCCCACTTCTTGTACCAGTCGAGCGCCCCGGCCGCCTCGGCCCAGAAGGCTTCGGGATCTTCGAGGGAGCGGGCGTAGACTTCGGCGTAGCGTCCGGCCATGTGTGAATCCTCTCGATGCGAAGGCGAATTTTCCCGGCGGGCCTGTCCTGTATTCCGGCGGGCCAACCCCGGTGAAAAGTCTTTTCCGTGAGAAAGCCTTTTCCGGTCAATTTCATTTCCGGTCAAAAATGGCCGGACGGCGCGATTGCGGGGAAATGCCCTTCCCTGCGAAAAAACGCCGGACGGGACGGTCCTTTCCTCCGGCGGTCAAAACCCGTTTTCCGTTGAAAACATCTAAATTTCCGATGGCGCGGCCATCATTTTCCGATGGGACGAGCCCCATTTTCCGGCGCAAAAACGCCGAACGTGGAATTGCGGGGAAATGCGGGGAGTTTCGCATCTTCCCCCCGGCCCCCGGCACGAACCGGGTTTTTTCCGGCGAAGCGGGCCGTTTTCGACAACGACGATGAGAACGGCCTAGAATCTCTTTTCTGACGGGAAGGATCAAGCGCCGGCGGCGGCGCGCTAAAAATTCCGGGAGGGGCCGATGGATCCAGTGATTGAAGGGATGCTCGAGGAGATCCGGGCGGACAGATCGAGCGGCTCGGCCCGGCTTGCCGCGCAGGGAATCGATCTTCTCGGGCGGGCCTGCGGGGCGCTGCCGGACGCCTCCCCCGATGAGACGCTCTCCGGGATCGCCGGGCTCGTCCGGGCGCTTCGGGAGCTCCGCCCCTCGATGGCCGCGCCGGGCAACTGGGCGCTGATCTTCTACACCGAGCTCCGGGAGCGATTGCACGCAACCCGGAAAGAAGCCGCCCGCGAGATCGGGAAAGGGCTCGCCGCATCGCTTCACGCCCGGCTGGAGGCCAACGCGGAACGCATGGCGGAGGCC
>CAMYJL010000347.1:0-3783 GCA_947258645.1 uncultured Nitrospinota bacterium | reverse complement strand
GGGGAAGCCGGTTGCCTCATGACCCTGAGCGATTCGTCGTCGATAGAACGCGTGATCTTGGGCGCCTCGCCCTCTTCCTGCCTGGTTATCGTCGCCGAGTCGCGGCCTCTGCTCGAGGGCAGAGACCTGATCCGGCGGTTAAGGGAGGCGGGCCGCGAGGTCCGGTGCATCACCGACGCTGAGATCGGTCTCTTCATGCGGGAGGCGGACATTCTCCTCCTCGGGACCGATACCATCTGCAGCGACCTGGCCGTCGTGAACAAAGCAGGCAGTCTCCCGGCGGCGCTGGCCGCCCACCACCATGAAAAACCCTGCGCCGCGGTGGCGGATACTTTCAAAATCAGCGGATGGGTTTCTTCCGAAGAGATCGTCCTGGAAGAAGGACCGGGAGGGGAAATCTGGGAAGCGGAGCCCGCCATCTGTGCGAACGTCTACTTCGAATCCGTCCCGGCCGGCCTAATCACCTGCTATCTCACCGAAAAGGGGATTCTTGCCCACCACCAGATTCGCGAGGAAGCGGCCCGCTGGAGGCGAATCCGGGAGGCCGCGCCGGAAAGTCCAGGCGCACCGTAATTTCAAGGAAAAAGATCCCCCAGGCCGTCGAAAATCCGGATCTTCAGGGTTCGCCCAGGTAGCTCGAAATCCCTCGACAAGGCTCATGCGGGTTGCCGGATTCCCCTTTACCTAAAGCCATTTCCTAACAACTTCAAACATTTCTCTAAAGATCGAATCAAATCAGCCGATATAAATGAGTGCCGAGGTGGTTCTCCGCGAGGAGAAATCCCCTTGGACCCTGAATCGAGAATAATTACCGTTCCCCAGCGGGCCTTTTCAGAAACAGGTAACCCGGGGAGCAGATGGATTTTTTCCTTCGCTCCGCTTGGCGTGGAGCCGATGTTGCCCGGGAGAATATAAAATGAATATGGCGGCGCTGAAATTAAAAGAAGAAACTCTCGGAACACATCTGAAGCGGAAGCGGGAGGAAAGCGGTATTTCGATTCAGGAGCTTTCCGAGAAAACCCGTATCCGCTCCTACTATCTGGAGAGCATCGAGAAGGGAGAGTACCACCGGCTCCCCTGCCTGCCCTACAGCCGTGGGTTCGTCCGGGCGTACGCCGCATATGTCGGCGTGGATGAAGATGCGGCTGCCACGCACTTCATCATCGAAGCAGGCCTGGAAGCCGAGGTGGGCATGATACCCGAAACGGGCATGCAATCCGAAGCGAACTCGGAGAGCAAATAAGCCGGCCGTTGCCATACGTTCAAAACAAAAAAAGCCTGCCCCGATGGGCAGGCCCGTTTTTCTACGATTCACTCCCCCCTAAAATTTGCCCTTCAACGCCGCCCGGATGAACTCGCGGTTCATCTTGGCTATATGGCTCACGCTGATCTCTTTCGGGCATACCGCCTCGCATTCCGAATGATTCGTGCAGTTGCCGAAACCTTCCGAATCCATCTGTTGAACCATGTTCACAACACGCTCTTCCCGCTCGGGATGTCCCTGCGGCAAGTGCGCCAAATGGGAAACCTTCGCCGCAACGAAGAGCATCGCCGAGCCGTTCGGGCACGAAGCCACGCAGGCGCCGCAACCGATGCAGGCGGCCGCGTCCATGGCAACTTCGGCGTCTTCCTTCGGAACAAGGATGGCGTTTCCGTCCGGGGCGCCGCCCGTATTCGATGAGATGAACCCGCCGGACTGGATGATTCTGTCGAAGGAACTGCGATCAACCACCAGATCCCGGAGGACCGGGAACGGCTTCGCGCGCCAGGGCTCGATGGTGATGACTTCGCCGTCGCTGAAGCCCCGCATGTGAAGCTGACAGACGGTCCCGCCCTTGCCAGGGCCGTGGGGAACGCCATTGATGGTGAGGGAGCACATGCCGCAGATACCTTCCCGGCAATCACTGTCAAAAGCGAGCGGTTCTTCCCCTCCCAAGATCAATCGATCATTCAAAACGTCGAGCATTTCCAGAAAAGACATGTCGGGACTCACATCGTCCATCTCATGTGTCACAAACCTGCCCTTGTCCCGGGCGTTTTTTTGTCTCCAAATCCGCAGGGTCAGGTTCATTACTTGTAGCTCCTTACGGCCAGGCCAACGTTTTCGAATTCCAGATCTTCTTTGTGCAGAACGGGCGTCTCGCCTGTGTATTCCCAGGAACTGACGAAAGAGAAGTTTTCGTCGTCGCGCTTGGCTTCGCCTTCTTCGGTCTGATGCTCCTCCCGGAAATGTCCGCCGCACGATTCTTCCCGGGTCAGGGCGTCGGTCACCATCAATTCGCCAAATTCGAGAAAATCGGCCACCCGGCCGGCTCTTTCAAGGTCCTGGTTCAGATCATCTCCGCTGCCCGTCACGTTCACGTTTTCCCAAAACTCCTCGCGCAGAGCCGGAATCATCTCCAGGGCTTTCTTCAGGCCCGAGGCGTTTCGCGCCATACCACACTTGTCCCAAAGCAGCAGACCGAGTTCGCGGTGGAAGGAAGTGGCCGTCCTGTTCCCCTTGACCGAGAGCAATTTATCGATTCGATCCGTGACGTCCTGCTCAGAAGCCCGGAACGCCTCGTGCTGACTCGTCACCACCCCCGGCGTTTGCCCCGCCAGATATTCACTGATGGTGTAAGGGATGACGAAGTAGCCGTCGGCCAGCCCCTGCATCAGGGCGCTCGCCCCGAGGCGGTTCGCGCCGTGGTCCGAATAATTCGCCTCGCCCAGGCAGTAGAGGCCGGGAACGTTCGTCATGAGGTCGTAATCCACCCAGAGACCGCCCATGGTGTAGTGAATTGCCGGGAAGATCCGCATGGGCTGGTGATAGGCGTTCTCCCCTGTGATTCTTTCGTACATGTCGAACAGGTTGCCGTAGCGCTCGCTAACAACGTTCTCGCCCAGCCTCTCAATCGCATCCGCAAAATCGAGGCAAACGCCGAGTCCGCCCGGACCGACACCGCGCCCCTCATCGCAGGCCCGCTTGGCCGCCCGGGAGGAGATATCACGCGGGGCGAGGTTTCCGAAGCTCGGATACAGGCGCTCCAGATAATAATCCCGCTCTTCTTCGGGAATGTCCCGCGCCGCGCGGGAATCACCCGCTTTTTGGGGTACCCAGATACGGCCATCGTTGCGGAGCGACTCGGACATGAGGGTCAGCTTCGACTGATGGTCCCCGCTGACGGGAATGCAGGTCGGGTGAATCTGGGTGTAGCAGGGATTCGCGAACAGGGCGCCTTTTTTATGCGCGCGGTACGCAGCGGTCACGTTGTTGCCGACAGCATTGGTCGAAAGATAGAAAACCGGGCCGTAGCCGCCGGTCGCCAGGATGACGGCATCCGCCGCCCACGACTCGATCTTCCCCGTCACCAGATCCCGGGTAACGATTCCCTTGGCGTGACCGTCGACGACAACGAGGTCGAGCATTTCGGTGCGTGGATGCATCTGGACCTGTTTGGAGGCGATCTGCCGGCTCAGGGCCGAGTACACCCCGAGAAGAAGCTGCTGGCCCGTCTGGCCGCGCGCGTAGAATGTCCGCGACACCTGCGCACCCCCGAACGAGCGGTTCGCCATGACACCGCCGTATTCGCGGGCGAAGGGAACGCCCATGGCCACACATTGATCGATGATCGCCGCGCTCACCTCGGCCAGGCGATAGACGTTGGCTTCGCGGGAGCGGAAATCTCCGCCCTTGATGGTGTCGTAGAAAAGCCGGTACACGCTGTCGCCGTCGTTCTGATAGTTCTTGGCGGCGTTGATTCCGCCCTGCGCGGAAATGCTGTGCGCACGGCGGGGGCTGTC
>CAMYJL010000346.1 GCA_947258645.1 uncultured Nitrospinota bacterium | reverse complement strand
GCTACGAGGGAGAGGAGCGCGGCGGGAAACACCACGGCTTTGGAATCGTCACGTTCGCCGACGGAAGACGGGTGGAAACCAAGTGGTGGAACGGCCGGCCGAGCGGAGAAGGTGTCATGATCTTTCCCGACGGCCGGCGGGTCATGCTCATCGACGGAAAGCCCGCGGAAAATTAAGAGAAGCCGGGGACGGATTCGCAGCGGGAGTGTTGCCCGCTGTTCCTAGTTTTTCCTCCCGATGACGGTGAGCCGTTTGTGGGAGAACATGTAGTCGTCCCCCTCACGCTCGACCTCCCACCAGCCGCCGCCCGCGCACTGCATCTCCTCGAACATCTCTCGGATGACCGCGTTGGTTTCGGGCGAGGCGTCCGCCCGCTCCATCCAGGAGCCGAGCGTTCGCCGCTTGAAGGCGGGTGTCAGGTGAGTGACCTTGAGCCCGGCCTCCTCGAACATCGCTCGGAACTCCCCATCCGACAGCGTCCGCACATGGGATGGCACGCGCAGGCTCTCGATCTGGTGAAGCGGCGCGCGCGCTTCGTCCGAATCGGGCTCGTAAAAGTCGTCGATGATGACGTGGCCGCCCCGCCGGACGGCGCGGGCCATCTCCTTCAAGACGATCAGGGGCCGTTCGAGGTGATGGAATACGTTCCGGCAGATGGCGGCGTCCGCCGCCTTTTCCGCGAGACGGCTTCCTCGAGCGGGGCGCTTTCCTTGCCGCTGAGGGTCTTCCGGAACCAGCCGGCGCGGCGGGAGAAGTCCTCCCGGTTCCGGCGGGCGGCGTCGATCATGAGGGGTCTTTCGGGTCGTCCTGCGCCTCGCGGATCAGGTCGAGGACAAACTCCCGCTGCTTTTCGAGATGCTCGATGACGAGGGACTCCGCTTTTCTTCCCTCTCCGGCGAGGATGGCGCCCAAGATTTCCTCGTGCTCGGCCATCGAATCCTCCAGTCGCTCCGGATACCGCATGGAGATCACGCGCGTCTTGAGGATCTGCCGCCGCATGTTTTCGATGAGGTCGAGCAGTCTCGGGTTGCCAGACGCCTCGGCGATGAATTGATGGAAGTTGCGGTTCGCCGCCCAGTAGGCGTCCACGTTGCCCTTGTCGTTTTGCTCCTTGAGCTCGTTGTAGAGGGATCGGAGCTTCTCTCGGTCGCTCTCGGCCTTGAGATTCTGCGCCACCAGCCGGGCGGCCAGCCCTTCGAGCACGCTCGAGATGGCGTAGAGGTCGAGCACGTCTTCCTCGGAGAGCGAGCTGACGTAGGCGCCCTTGTGCGGGATGACCGTGATGTAGCCCTCGGCGGCGAGCTCGCGGAAGGCTTCGCGAAGCGGGGTGCGGCTCACGCCGAGCGACTCGGTGAGCGAGGTTTCCACCAGCTTGTCCCCCGGCTGGAGGACGCCCTGCATGATCGCTTCCTTGATCTCCTCGGCGACCATCCGGCTCAGGGATTTCGGCCTGTCGATGTGGAGATTGCGTATGGCCATCGCTTGCCTCAGACGACCCCGGCGTCCCGGAGGGCCTGGCGCTCCGCCGCCTCCAGGCCGAGGAGGGATTCGAGGATCTCATCCGTGTGCTGCCCGAGCGAGGGCGGGGGGATACGGATATCCCCGCCGGACTCCGACATCTTGATCGGAACGCCGGTCAGCTTTGTGGGCCCGGCCTCGGGCACGTCCACCTCCATCACCATCTCGCGGGCGAGGACCTGGGGCTCCGAGAACACCTGGGCGAAGTCGTTGATGGGTCCGCAGGGGATGCCCGCCTTTTTGATCGCCGCCAGCGTCGGCGTTACTTCGCGGGAGGCGAAGAAGGCGTCCAGGATTTCCTGAAGGGCGGTTCGATTCCGCACGCGGTCGGCGTTGATGGCGAACCGGGGGTCGTCCTTCAGATCGCCCAGGCCCATCGCGTCGCAGAAGCGCGCCCACAGGCTGTCGTTTCCGACGCCGAGGTTCAGGTAGCCGTCGGCGCATTTGTACGTCTCGTAGGGGGTGATCGAAGGATGCTTGTTTCCTCGGCGGTGGGGGACGTTGCCCGTCGCGAAGAACGAGTTCGCGTGATAGGTGAGGAGGGCCACCTGACCGTCCAGCATGCTGATGTCCACCTTCTGGCCCTTGCCGGTCTTCTCGCGCCGGTAGAGGGCGAGGATCGTTCCCTGCGCGGCGAGCATGCCCGCCACGATGTCCGCGACCGAGGCGCCGATCTTGGTGGGCGGGCCGTCCGGCTCGCCGGTGATGCTCATGATGCCGCCCTCGCCCTGGATGACGACGTCGAAGCCGGGCTCGCTGGCGCGCGGCCCGGTGTGGCCGAAGCCCGAGACCGCGGTCAGGATGGCGCGCGGGTTGATCTTCTGAATCTCTTCCCAGGGGAAGCCCAGCTTGTCGAGCGTGCCGGGCCGGAAGTTCTCGGCCACGACGTCGCTCTGGCGGATGAGCTCGGTGAGGATCTCCTTTCCCCGCGCTTCCTTGAGGTTCAGCGTGAAGCTTTTTTTGTTCCGGTTGATGGAGATGTAGTAGGTGCTCACGCCGTTCAGGAAGGGCGGACCCCAGCCCCGCGTATCGTCCCCGCCCTTGGGGTTTTCCACCTTGATGATGTCGGCGCCCATGTCGCCCAGCATCATCGTGCAGTAGGGACCGGAAAGAATGCGGGTCAGGTCGAGCACCCGAACGCCTTCGAGCGGACCGGACATGGCGTTTCCCCTTCTATACCTTAATCAATGAAAGCAGCACGCCCGCGGCGATGGCGGAGCCGATGACTCCGGCCACGTTCGGCCCCATCGCGTGCATGAGCAAAAAGTTCTGGGAGTTCGCTTCGGAGCCCACTTTCTGGACCACCCGCGCCGCCATCGGCACCGCACTCACCCCGGCCGCCCCGATGAGCGGATTGATCGGCGTCTTGCTGAACGCCGCCATCAGCTTTCCGAAGAGGACGCCGGTGGCGGTCCCGATGCTGAAGGCGATGAAGCCGAGGACCAGGATGCCGATGGTCTCCCATTTCAGGAAACTCTCGGCCGTCATCGAGGCCCCGACCGAGACGCCGAGGAAGATCGTCACCGTGTTGAGCAGGGCGTTCTCGGTGGTGTCCAGGAGCCGGCCCACCACGCCGGATTCGCGGAAAAGGTTTCCGAGCATGAGCATCCCGATGAGGGGCACCGCCGAGGGGAGTAGGAGCCCGGACAGTATCGTCGTCACGATGGGGAAGAGGATCCGCACCGGCTTGCTGATCTCCTGAACCTGGCTCATGACGCGCTGGCGCTCTTCGTCGGTCGTGAGCGCCTTCATGATGGGGGGCTGGATGATGGGCACCAGCGCCATGTAGCTGTACGCCGCGACGGCGATGGGGCCCAGCAGCTCGGGAGCGAGCTTCGAGGCGGTGTAGATCGCCGTGGGACCGTCCGCCCCGCCGATGATTCCGATGGCCCCGGCTTGGGGCAGGGTGAAACCGAGAAAAAGGCTGCCGATGAGCGTCGCGAAAATACCGAACTGGGCCGCCGCCCCGAGAAGGATCGTCTTGGGGTTCGAGAGCAGGGGGCCGAAATCGGTCAGCGCTCCGATACCCATGAAGATGAGCGGCGGGAAGATGCCTTTTTTCACGCCGAAATAGAAGTAGTTGACGAGCCCGCCTTCCTCGAAGATGCCCGTGGCGGGGAGATTCGAGAGGAGGAGGCCGAACCCGATGGGGACCAGGAGAAGCGGCTCAAACCCTTTCTGGATGGCCAGATAGAGCAGGGCACAAGCGATGACGATCATCAGCGCCTGTCCGCCCGTGATATGGGCAAAGCCCGTGGCCCGCAGGA
>CAMYJL010000345.1 GCA_947258645.1 uncultured Nitrospinota bacterium | reverse complement strand
GCAGTAACAATCATGAAACATCGACGAAACAATGAAGATTTACAAAATAGGGAAATAGAGTCGGCAGGGAAGAGGACACTCAATCGATCTGGTTGACCTGTCTAGGCGGCGTGCTATATTCATGGGGAATTCAATCACTTCCCGGTATTCCTGTTAGTTGGAGACAGTGCCATGCAACTGATCGTGGCGATCATCAAGCCTTTTAAGATGGATGAAGTGAAAGAGGCACTTGGACAGGTCGGTGTCGCTGGGATGACCGTAACGGAGGTAAAAGGTTTCGGAAGGCAGAAGGGCCACACGGAACTCTACCGTGGTAGCGAATATGTGGTGGATTTTCTTCCGAAGATCAAGCTCGAAATTCTGGCCGAAGATTCGAAAACCGACTCCATCGTGGATGCCATCACGAAAGCGGCGAAGACCGACAAAATCGGTGACGGGAAGATCTTCGTTCAGCCCGTCGAAGAGTGCATCCGTATCCGTACGGGAGAGCGCGGGAACGAGGCGATTTAAGCGCTTCCATTCATGACACCTTCTCTTCGTCTACTCTCTGAACTTCAGGATGAGTTGCGGGAAGCGGTCCCGGCGGCCAGCCATTGGGACCGGGAACCTTTTCTGCGTCATATCAAGGAATCGCACAAGCGCGGGTCTTCGCTCCTGACGGACGCGCATCGAGAGGGAGCAGGCGGGCTGGAACTCTGTGAGGCGCGGGCGTATTTTATGGACGCCTTGTTGAGCCAACTCTGGGGACATTCGCTCGTCGCCGTGGAACAGGAGTCCGGAAGATCGATCGGTGGTGGCGCATGCGCGATGGTCGCCATCGGCGGCTATGGACGAGGGGAGCTCTCCCCCGGCTCGGATATCGATCTTCTCTTTGTTTTCCCGAAACGCTCCTCATCGGTGAGCCGCCTGGTGCGCGTCATTTTGTATTTGCTTTGGGATGCCGGTCTCACTATCGGCCACAGCGCCCGCTCGATTACTGAGTGCATTCAGATCGCGCGAGAGGACTACCAGAGCGAAACATCCATGCTCGAAACCCGGTTGATCGCCGGAGATAAGAAGGTTTTTGAAGACTTCAACGGCCGGTTGGGGTCCTATCTTCAGCGGGTGAGCAAGAGCAATCACCTGAGGAGAAGGCTCCAGGAGCGCACGGACCGCTACCGATCATGGGATCCGTCCGTGTATGTCCAGGAGCCGAATATTAAAGAGAGTGCCGGCGGACTGCGCGATCTGCACGCGGTCCTCTGGCTCGCCCGGGCGTTCGGAGCAAAGGGTCTGAATGGAATCGCCGAGAAGGGATGGGTGTCCGCCGTCGATTGCCGGCGGGTTCAGGAGGCGTACGATTTCCTTCTGCGGGTGCGCGCCCAGCTTCACATTCAGTCGAACGCCAAAAATGATCTTTTGACGTTCCCGGCCCAGGAAGAGGCCGCTCCCGCCCTGGGGATTGAAAAGTCGGAAGCCGCCACGGCCGGCGAAGCCCTGATGCGGGAATATTTCATGAAAGCCCGGACAATGCACACGTTTTGCCGGGATTTTTTCGAGGCGCTTGAAGATAGTGCCGGAAAAAGGGGCTGGGTTAACCGCCGGCCCCGCATCGAAGTGCTGGGCGGCGGGCTCGCGCTCCGCGACAACCATATGCTGGTGCTGGACGGGGACGGGGAGGAGATTCTGGAGCGCCCCGAAGGGCTCATGCGCATTTTTGAGCTTCACTTCCGCTATAGCTGCAGCCTGGCGCCGGAATTGAGAGCGTTCGTCCGAAGCAAGCTGGTCGATCTGGGCGAGGAGTTCCGCTCTTCATCCGAAGCGCGTGACGGGTTTTTCCGGATTCTCGAGGGAAAGACGGGTGTCGCGCGAACGTTCCAGGAAATGCACGGCCTGGGTTTTCTGGGCTGTTACATTCCCGAGTTTGACGAACTCAACTGCTTTGTTCAGCACGATAGTTATCACCGCTACACGGCGGATGAACACACGCTGCTGACGCTTCATTTCCTGGACGAGTTGACCTATACGAAAGAGTTGCCGCTCCAGGAGCTGGCCCATCTGCACCGCGAGATGGAGCGGACGCATCTCCTGAGGTTGGCCCTGCTCTTTCACGATATCGGAAAGGCGAGGGGCCCGCGGCATACGCACAAAAGCGCGGCGGCGCTTCCCGAGATCACGGTCAGGCTGGGGCTTCCTGCTGACGAAGGGAGGGTGCTAGAATTTCTTGTCTCGAACCACATGGAATTGTCGCACGATGCGGAGCGCCGCGACATTGACGATCCGGCCCTGATCGAGCGCTTTGCCGAAAAAGTAGGGACAGTCGAGCAGCTTCAGATGCTATATTTGCTGACATACGCTGATATTAACGCCGTCGCCCCGGGAATATGGAACGAGTGGCGTGGCACGCTGATTTTTGAGTTGTACCGGCGGACGCTTCGTGTTCTCGAATCGGGCGAGGCGGTTTCGAGGCGAAAACGTCTTGAAGATGTCGCGAATCAGGTTTGTCTGGAGGCGCGTGCGGCGGTCAGCAAAAAGACGGAAGCGGAAATTCTGGCGTTTCTGGATAAAATGCCCGAACGTTACCGGATGGGAACCGCTCCGCAGGACATCATGGCCCATATCGAGATGAGCACCCGGATCGATGAGGGCGATTCGTTCGCTTTCGACGTCACGCACCGTCGGCGTCTGGGGAATACGCTCGTTACGATTGTTTGCCGTGATCGGCTGGGTCTTTTTGCTCTCATTGCCGGTTCGTTCGCGATGTTTCACATCAAGATACTCGATTCGAAGGCGTATACGCGTTCGGACGGCCTAGCGGTCGATTCGTTCATCGTTGTGAATTCGGAAGGAAAGGCCGTCACGGACGATGCTTTATGGGAAAAAGTCCGGCGGTTGATGGAGGATCTGCTCGAGGGGCGGATGGAAATCGACGAAATGATGGCCCGGGTTCTGAAGGTCCGCCATCACAGGCAGCGGCCCCATTTCGAAATTCCCACCCTGGTCGAATACGATCTGGTCTCGAGCGATGAAGAAACGGTCCTGGAAGTGATCACGGCGGATCGGCACGGCCTTCTTCTCCGGGTCGCCGGATGTCTCGCGGACGAAGGTGTTTCGATCTCTCGGGCGAAGATTTCCACGGAGGGGCTTCGGGCCGTCGACGCTTTTTATGTAACGGATGTCGAGGGGCGGAAGATCGAAGACCGGACCCGCCTCCGCGAATTATGTGAAACATTGGCCTCGGTTTTGACCGGGGATTCGCCTCAAAAAGTTCCATCGGCTTAGATTCAGCCCACGCGGGAAGTTTTTCACGTCCCGGCCTTATTTATTTTCCAATCGGACACCGAGAGTGTCCCATCTGGGAGGGATAACAGTAATGGCGACAGGAAAGAAAAAAGCGGCATCGAAGGGAGGAGCCGCCGGTTCGGTGGCCAGCGTCCTCAAGATGGCCAAGGACAACGGCGCCAAAATCGTAGACTATCGTTTCATCGATATGCCTGGCATGTGGCAGCACTTCTCCTCGCCGATCGGCGCGCTGGAGGCCGACACCTTCGAGGAAGGCGTCGGCTTCGACGGCTCGAGCATCCGTGGTTTCCAGAGCATCGACCAGAGCGACATGCTCCTCATTCCGGATCCCTCCACCGCGTTCATGGATCCGTTCATGGAAGTTCCGACGCTCGTCCTGATCTGCGACATCAAGGATCCGGTCACGCTGGAGTTCTACAGCCGCGACCCACGCAACATCGCCCTCAAGGCCGAGCGGTATCTCAACTCGACCGGCATCGGCGACACGGCCTTCTTCGGGCCCGAGGCGGAGTTCTTC
>CAMYJL010000344.1 GCA_947258645.1 uncultured Nitrospinota bacterium | reverse complement strand
GCCTCCCAGCCACCGCTCTTGTCGAGATACTTCATTGCCGGCTCGGTCATGAAGAACATCGCGTAGGCATATTTTTGCAGCCCGGCTTGCAGACCCCACGACCCGGCTACCGTGTTGTAGTAGGCGACCGTCTTCCCTTTTTTGCGGAGGGCGCCCTCGCCATATTGTCCCCCGATGATGAAACCGCCTTTCACAATCCCCGGAAACACAAGAATGCCCTTGGCTTTTTTCCCTAGTTCCTTGGCTTTCGGGGATTCGTTGTAGAGGACGTCGAGCGCATGAGTGACGTCCCTGTCTATCGCGGCAGCCGAGGCGGCGAATCCCGCTTTCGGCATGGAGACGGTCACAGCCGTTATCATCAGAACGGCGATCAAGAATCGGTAAATCATTCGCATCAATTGCCTCTCTCGTTTGAAGGAATTATTTTAGATCGTGAGCGAGCGAGGCTTATTTCGCCGGCTCCAGATTCAATCGGGTGCCGCCGACGGTTATACCGGTTCCTTTATGGGTTTCGAGAGAAGGGGCCAGCGTAAAGCTGTCCTTCCATCCCCCCAGGAGATGGTTCGGGCCGCCGCCCACGCCGATTCCAACCGTGGCCTGCACGCCGTTGTAGTCGCCCGCAAGTGAATGGCTGCCGATCTTGATGTCGCCCGTCAGACCGAAAACGGCGAAATTCATTTTCTGGGCTGTTTTCTTGCTCAGATCGATTCCGAGGAGGCCGAACTCTCCCACATAATTTTCCGATTTTCCGGCCTGGCCCCCGCCTTGGAGTCTGGATGCCGTGAAAGTGCACTTCACCCGAACGGATGTACGGAGAAATATCTTCACCTCGGTTTTGGGAAGCGATTCGCAGGCCAACAAACCCAATTGAATCCCTTCCTTTTTCTCGGCATGCAAATTATTTGCAAACAAAAAAGGCGCGAGCAAAAGAATGGCAGTCATGACGATTCGAATTCGGATGTTTTTCATGTGCTTTTCCTTTCATGGTGAGTTTGTAAATCACGGTTCCCTTCAAGTTCGCCCGAACCTGGAAAAGTGGACGAGTTGGGGGAATGATTAAACCAGATTGTCCGGTCAGAATACTCGAAAATTTTACAGTTTTTGAATAGATAAAACAAACCGATTTGCAACAAATGGATGGCATTCCAGAAAAAATGGGCGTCGCGCGCCCAGCCTTCAAAGCTAGTTTTCAGAGGTTTACTGGATAGGCCCCGTGGAACACGTCCGCATTCGCCGGCTCAACGAGGTCCACCGGGGGCTCCCTGCGTTCATCGCCCGTCAGGCGAATCCGCTTGCCGCGGAGCTTTCCTTTCAGGACACGTTTCTCTTCAATCAGATGATCGATCACCTTCTGCTGATTCCGGTTCACCCGGCCAGATGAGGTGACGAGGAGGAATTCCCTGGGCTGGAGGGTTCTGTTCATGAGGGCGGATCCTAACCTTTTGTGAGTGGAATGAGAGGCAGAATCCTGGCACCAAAAGGTCTTACAGGAAAGGGACTTTGGATTCAGACGAATTTTTGGACAGGACGGGGCGAGCGCAGTCCACTGCGAACTCTTCTCCCCCAACTTCCAGCTTACAAGAGAAAAAACAAGGAATTAGTAGGGAAAAAGGGCAGGTCATCCTTAGAATAATGACGACGGTTTATCTGAATTCGGAAAGGGCGAGGATAAAACGAATAAGGTGATAATCAGGTTATTGCAGAATGCTCTTTGAGACTAAAAGACATGAGGAGATGGCCGTTTAGGCCCCCCATCGCAACAGTCTGTTTCAGACACCCGTGGCCGCTTGATGGGTAATTCGCCATGCACAAGAGAGGACTAGCCCTCGCCCTTGAGACGCTTGTCCAGGGCGTCCAGGAGCTTTTGCATCACCAGATCGGTGGGCATATCGGTGCCCGTCCACATCTTCCAGGCCGCGGCCCCCTGATAGACGAGCCAGCCCGTTCCCCGGACGACCTTCGCGCCGCGGCGCTGCGCCGCTTTTAAGAAAGCCGTATCAGGCGGGATGTAGACCGCATCCGAGCAGATGGCGTTCTCGGGAATGGCCTCCTCTGGAATCGGCGTGGCCGCCTCACGCTCGGCGTCCCCCCACATGCCCTGGCTGGTGGTGTTCACGATGAGCCCGCATCCCGCGGCGGCCTCGTGCAGGTTCTCCACCCCCCCGCCAGAGGCCTTCGCGCCGGAGATGTTCTCCTCGACGAAGCGCGCCAGTTCCACCGCCTTCCCGGCGGTGCGGTTCCGGATCTCCAGGTGCTCCGCGCCGCACTGGGCAATCTTGACGGCGATGGCCCGTGCCGCACCCCCCGCACCCAGGACCAGGCAGCGCTTGCCCTTGGGATGATCACCTGTCGTCTCCTCTACGAACCGGAGCCAGCCAATGCCGTCGGTGTTGTGACCGACGATGCGGCCGTCCTCCTCGAAAACCAGTGTGTTGACGGCGCCCATCAGCCGGGCGTCCTCGCTCATCTCGTCGACGAGCTCGGTGACAGCCACCTTGTGGGGAATCGTGATCGTGAGCCCCCGGAAGCCCATCGACTGGGCCCCGCGCACGGCCTCACCGATCCGCTCGGGACGAACCTCGTAGGCCAGATAGTGGTAGTCCACGCCCAGGGCCTCGGCCGCCGCGTTGTGGAGCACCGGGGAGAGGATATGGCCGGCCGGGTAACCGAAGACGCCGAGAGGTGTGGGATTCGGCATAAGCTGCGCCCTCCAAAGGATGCGGAAACGGAAGAAATCGGCGATCGCGCCTGGACTGTCGCGGAGGGCCGAGATGGTTTAGATTACGGCGTTGGCCCCAAACCCGCAAGAAACGCTAAGGAAATCCTCCATCCTTTTGTCTTTTATGAGGAGAGATTCATGCTGCTCGTCCAGTTCTTGACCGAAAACTTCGAGTCCCGTGTGGGAATCCTGAATCACGCAGAAGGGACGATTGCCGTTCTGGAAGGGACGGAGAGCACCCACCAGCTCGCCCTGGACGCCATCGCCGAGGAAAGATCCCTCATCGGCATTGCCGAAGAGCGTACCTCGAACGAGAAGGTCGGCTACGCGGCCGTCTTCTCCCAGGGAAGGCTTCTCCCCCCGCTCACCCATCCGGACCCGGCTCACTGCCTCGTCACCGGAACGGGCCTGACGCACCTGGGCAGCGCCGGCGCGCGCGACCAAATGCACATCAAAACGTCAGATGAAGAGGAAAACCTCTCCGACTCGATAAAGATGTTCCGGATGGGCGTCGAGGGCGGAAAGCCGAAAGGAGACGCTCCGGGCGTCCAGCCCGAGTGGTTCTACAAGGGCGACGGCACCTGTCTCTCGCCCCCGGGCGGGCCGTTGCCCATGCCCGCCTTCGCCCTGCACATGGGCGAGGAGACCGAGGTCGTCGGGCTCTACGTCATCGCCCCCGACGGCACGCCTCATCGGGTTGGCTACTGTCTGGGCAACGAATCCTCCGACCACGTCATGGAAAAGCAGAACTATCTCTACCTCGCCCACTCGAAGCTTCGCGCGTGCGCGGTGGGCCCAGCCGTCCTGGTGGGCGATCTTCCCGCCGACGTGCGCGGGCGGACGAGAGTCGTTCGGGACGGTAAGATTATCTGGGAGAAGGAGTTTTTGAGCGGCGAGGAGAACCTGTCCCACTGGCTCAGAAACCTCGAGCACCACCACTTCAAGTATGAGATGTTCCGCCGGCCCGGCGACGTGCACGTGCACTTCTTCGGCGCGGCGACGCTGTGCTTCAGCGACGGCGTCCTCGCCGAGCCGGGCGACGTCTTCGAGATCGACTGCCCCATCTTCGGTCCCCCGCTCGTCAACCG
>CAMYJL010000343.1 GCA_947258645.1 uncultured Nitrospinota bacterium | reverse complement strand
TAAATCCGCCTTTTCCAATGTATCGCAACATAAGCCCAAAAAAAGAATTCATCTGGTTAAAAAGCTTCATGAGACGGAAAAATCGTTGACGAATTTCTTCACGTCTTCTCACTCAAGAACCCGGCATGGCCTCCCAGCTGCGGGCAGCATGGAGGGCGGTTGCCCAGAACACTGCCCGTACCCGGCCAGCCGAAACCCAGTAAAAAGATAATACCCGCGTAACATTCATCTCCGGAGTCGGAGGTACCCCCACCTTCCACGGAGAAATTCACCATACCACAAAACCGATCCATCCTAAACGGGCGCACAGGTTGAACCTCATTTTGGGCAACCTCGCGGGAGGCGTCGCAGGAAGTTTTTCGATTCAAATCCCCCGCCCCCTTAAAACCGGACGTCGATATCGGTGGATTCTCCAGCCCGGGAGGGCACAGAAGTATTTACACGACTCCTCACTTTCTCCTCCCCCTCAAAGCATCGCGTCATGATTTGATCATGGGAAAAAGTGATTCCCGGCGACCGTGAAGAGGCGGTTGACCTCCCGAACGGAAAGATGGAACGGGCACGGAATATCTCAAGAAAACCTGGCCTTTGCCGATAAGGAAACTGGCCCCTGAATGCGGGGAAGTGGGACGAGTGCATTTTGAGCCAGGGAAATAAAAATTATGAAACAAATTCTATCGCTTCTTTTCGCCTTTTTGTTCTTTGCGGCCATTTGGGGACCCAGTCCGGCCAGTGCGAAAAAAACCTTCATGTCGAAATCAATCCATGATTTTGGCAGAGGACAAGACGCGTGCACAATCTGCCATTTGGTGACTCCGATTACCGGCAGAGAGTTTAAGCCTGTATGGAACCAGACGGCTTCGATGAATACCTTCGGATTCTATTCGTCGAGGCAGACCTACGTGGGAACTCGCCTTCCGTCCAACATCGGTTCTTTTCAAAGTCTCTCGAATATCTGCCTGAGTTGCCACGATGGAAGTTCGGCCAAGAGGATGAACGTTGGCGGTTTTAAAACAAATTCGATTAGTAAAAACGGCGATCTCTCCGGAAACCACCCTGTGGGAATTCCCTATCCTGACAGGCCAAGGGCCAGTTACAATGGCATCATCAGCAATGCCAAGCCGGATGGTTATGTCAGGAACCCATCTCAGGTGAAACTCTTTGGGGACCGACCAGGGAGGAAGGGAATCGAGTGCTCCTCCTGCCACGACATTCATCAGGCGACGAACACAAAATACATGCTACGCGATTCCACTGGGACCCTTTGCATCCGTTGCCATATCAAGTAACACCGAACTTCCGCTTCTTCTCCCGATACCTTTACGGAGCCCAGTTCACCGCTCCGTTCCGATCCAAGGTTTAGAGATCCAGGCTTCCGTCCCGGAGGGGGGTGAAGTCGATTGTTCCGTCCGGAGAAGTTCCCCGAAATCGGGCTTCCTCCATGGAGGCTGCCGTGAGGCGACGCTCTCATTTTATGGCTTCCGGACAAAAAAAAGCCGGGGAGCGGATGATGGGATGCCCCCTTTTCATCATCCGGTCGCTCACGGAAGGCGGCGTTTCAAGGTGCCGGGGCGTTTCACAAAGGACGTGTAGACTTCGCCCTGACGGGTGGTGTCCGATCAATCAGGATATGTCAGCGGGTTGTGGTCCCTGCCGTGGCATACCAGGTAGCAACGCTTCGTGGTAGGTCCCAGCGAAATAAACTCAGGAGCTGACCTGCCTGAGGCGGGTGTCACGACCGCCCTCCCCGTTGGGTCGAAGCGCATGAAATTGATCAATCCGGGATTTTGACGTGAGCCGTGCGCGTCATGACAGGCAGGACAACCAATATCATCCCCCTGAAGGTGTTCTTTGTGATTGAACGGTTTGCTATTGTCATCATTCAAGAAGAAATTTTCATTGTGACATTTAAAGCACAAATCGTAAGCCTGGCGTGAATACGTCGATGGATCGGTCCTTCGATAATCTCTTTCGAGGATTGGGGTATAGGCTGACCCATGAGGCCCTCGGGGCTTGGAACCGGTGGAGGTCCACTGGTTGTTGTTGTGGCAGTCGGTGCAGTAAATGATGCTGCCGGTGGAATAGCCAAGCTCGAAATTCCCCATGGTGGTGTTCTTCCCGACCGCCGCAACGGGGTGATAGGAAGGATTGCCCGGATTGATCTCGAGGCGGACGTTGCGCGTGGTGTCCCACCGGACGATGCGCCCCGATGCGGCCTGATCGGTGATCCCGTGACACTTCAGGCAGACTTCGTATTCGGTGGCCGCTTCCTGGACAGCGCCTCCCGAGATGTTCACGCCCCGGACCCCCCGGAGCGCTCCGGGCACGTTGGGCGGGCTTGCGCCGGTTGCGGACGCCTGGTGGGGGTTATGGCAGTCGGCGCAGGTGACGTGCCTGGCCATGGAGTTGGGATTTTCTTTCGGGTCGTGGGTCCAGTCGGTCGAGGCGATAGGATGCGTGCTGGACTTGGAAAACTCGGCCTCGATGTCCTTCGACGTCGCGGCCCCATCATGGCAGACGAGACAGACGGCACGCTCCTGGGCATTCCTGAGAAGGCGGGGCGGGCGGGCGGCGGCGTGTGCTTTGTGGCAGTTTTCGCACCCCCTGTCGGCCACCGTCGTGAAGGGCAGGTCTCCCCAGGGATTTTGCCCCTGCCCGTGCCAGGTGGAAGAAGACGTAGCGTGTGTAGACCCCGTCCAGTTTCTGCGTATGTGACAGGTAGTGCAAAGGACCCCGCGGATGTCATTCTTCTTGAGGAACTTCCTGTTTCTGTTGTCGTGGGCGTCATGGCAGGTTGTGCATTGCAACTGCCCGGTGCTGTCGAGCCGGACCTCACTCCCGAGAGCTGTAGGATCGGCAAGTTCTCCCCGCTTGAGGGCCAGCGCCGAGTCGTACACGAAGGAGATGGGGTGGTCGTCCGAAAGGTCGGTGCCCAACGATGCGGGCCCGATCAAAGCGCTCAGATTCACCGGTCCTGCCTGGGGGGGGACACGCATGTTGCCCATGGCCGTCGTCCCGTCGTGGCAGCTCAGGCAGAGCCGGGAAGACCCGGTGGGTTGATTGAGCGTGGCTTCCAGGGTGGAGCTGGTATAGAGGTTGTAAACCTTCGGGGGAAGATCGCGGTTCCATAACGCCTGTGATGGAAGAGTGTTGTGAGGGGTGTGGCAAAATTTGCACAATTGTCCAACGCCGGGCGCCTTGCGGGTGCCGGGGCCGGTAGCTGAAAGATTGTGGAGGGTATTGGCAAGCTGGGCATTCGAAAGAGAGACGCTCGCCAGAACCATACAGAGGGCTGCAACCACGACAAACCCCTTTTTCATCGCTCCCCCTCCGTCATATATTCAAATATCTGAATGCGCTGATTGTAGGCGTCGGCGACGTAAATCCGATCCCCGGGAATGTCTTTGTTCGGGGGTGTGATGTGGATGCCGCCCGGCAGCCAGAACTGACCAGGCGCGCCCCCCCGCTCTCCGAAAGTCAAAAGGTACCGCCCGCTGTGGTCGAAGATCTGTACGGCGTCGAACAACGACTCGACGACATAAATGTGGCCTTCGCTGTCGACGGCCACCCCCTTGGGCCTGGCGAAGTCGCCGGAAGTGTCGCCAATCTTCCCGATCTTCCCGCCGCGCCCTCCACGCCCTGACCCGGCGTCGCGAGGATCCGGTAGCGGCCCGGCGCGTAGCGCCCGGTGAATTCGGCCCCGTCGCCCGTCCCGCGTCTGCCGATCCCTCCGATTAACTTGCCGTCCCCGGAGAAAAACCATATCCGGTGCGCCCGGCTGTCGGAGACATAGAGGCGATCTCTCCGGGCATCGTAGGCAAGACCCGCGGGACGCTCGAGATCTTTGTGTGCTATTGTCCGTTTCAGTTTTCCATCCGGGAAGTAACCAAATACTTTCCCGAGAAAAGAGTCGGCGAGAAAAATCTGCCCATTTGGACCCGCAGCCACCGCGATCGGCGAGACCAGGATCTGTCCGGCGGCATCCTTAATCCGCTGGAAGCGCTTCCCCTTTGTGTCGAGGATCCACATGGACTGGGCGCCGGGGTCGGCCACAAAAATGGTGGCGCCGTTGGAGGCCACCGCGGAGGGCCGGACCATCCGCACTTCTTCCTTTCCGAAGAGGAATTCCGTCGCGCGACCCCAAAAGGTGGGAACAATGCCCAAGTCCGCGGGCTTGGCCACGATTTTGACGAAGCGAATCCTCGGGCGCAGGGGAGGCGCAGGCCATACCCGGGCCTCCTTGAGGTTGCTCCCGGATGTTGGGGTTTTTCCCGCAGGCTCGCAGCCGACTGCCAGGAGGGCGATAACCAACAATGCGAGGGCTCGCGTCCGGGATCTCATGCCTGCTACTCCTCTAAAATCTGCGGATGACGCGCAGAAGGGCTTTGTATTCCTTGTTATCGGTCTCTCCGCGCCGCCGGTTGATGAACCCCAGGGAGACGTTCACCTCGACCTGACGGAAAAACCACTGGACACGCGTTCCCGCTTCAATAGTGCGATCAATGGGATCCTCCGAGTCGTCGAAATAATCTGCCCGGGTGAAAACCTCGGCCAACAAATCGGAATTGAGGGTATAGATAACCGAGGCCTTTCCTGCCAGTAATATTTGCCACTCTCGCAGGGAACGGCTAAATTCGGTGTAGGATTCGCTGGCGGTCATCGACAGTCGCAGCCTGGGCAGGATAATGAAGCCAAGGGATTGGCTTGCCCGAAATGCATCATACGCCTCGCGGTCCGATTTGTAGCGTTGCACTTCGGTCACAATATTTCCCCGAATCCGCTCGCCTTCATAACGAAACTCCACCCCGAGCGTATCCGAAATCTCATCTTCCAGAAATTGGCCGTCTCGGCCTGAAAGAACGCTCTCATCCGTCTGCTCGTGAAGGAAAAAGGGACGAATCCAGCCATAGTCCACGCTAACCCGGGCGTTCCATACTTTCCTGAGATAGGTCAGCGAAGGAGATACCCTGTAGCGGTAATCCACCGCGATGGTGTCCCCGGGGTTGATTCCCGGTGTAGTCCCCAAGCACGCAATGGGGACAATTTCGGTGGCATCGTTGCCTGTGGTGCGGAGGGTGTAATCCTGGCCCTCCACGAGCGGCGTGGGCGGCCCGGGTGCCGGCAGGCATCCGGCCGGCAAGGGGCCCACCGCCACCTTCGTGACCACGACGGAGGAAGTATTGACGAACCGGTTGTTCAGCGTGATAGGAAGCGCGAAGGGCGTGGCGGCCGTATAACGCTCCTGGAGGACAGATGTTTCGGTAGATCTGAAACGATCGTCATTGTACCGGAGATTTCCTCCGAGCCCCGCGTTCAGGCGCCCTCCCTTGGGCAGCCGCTTGGTATAGGCGAAATCCAGCCCCCCGTCGACATAATCCCTCTCCCCCGCCTTAAGCGTTTCGTGGGAGCCTTCCAGATCGGCTGTCGTGGTGAGGTTCTCGTAAAGCCGGTGCGTCAATGAAAACACGCCCGAATGCCGGGTGTTCCTCTCGCCCGATGACTCGGTCTGGTTAAAAATGTACTGGTACCTGGTCTCAAGCTCCCGGCTGTGCTCGATCCGGAGCAGCTCGGTCAGGTTCCACGTGGTCAGCTCCGAGTTTCCCGAGCGGTCAAAGAAGCGCAGGAACGAGTCCCAGTGCCAGTCCAGATCCTTTCCAAAATCCCGGCCGTAGCTGAATTGTCCGTCATGGCTCCGGAAGCTAAGTACCGGGAAGACGAAGTCGGACAAATCGACGTACTCATAGCGGACGTCCAAATCGCTGTTGAGCCATCCCCGCTGGCCCGTGTAGCTGAACGTGTCCCGCCGGTCCTCGCGCAGGGATACGAAGCTGCCCGAGCGCGATTCCTCTTCCCGGTCCTCGCGCCGGAAGGAAACCCTGGAGGGGATGTAAAGCCGCATGAGGGAGAGCGTCCCCCCATTATTCTCGGTCAGGATTTTCGTCTCTCCCGAAAGCTCGCGGGGCACGAAGGTATTGTCCCGGTTCGAGAACAGGCTGAGCGAGGTGGCCTGTTCGGGAAAAAGCGTGAGGAAAGCGTCGTATCCATCCAGCGTCCCGTCGCTGGTGGTCGTTTCCCGGTCCGACTCGAAGCGTACCTGCGAAAGTCCGAAGGTTCCGCCGAGATCCAGCGTCATCAGCCGGGGATCGTAGATGACAATGCCCGAGTTCCCGAGCCTGAGCCTCTCTTCCGTGCGCATCCTCTCGGTTTTTTCCTTGGTGCTGCTTGACTTCCTGTCCTCGCGGTCAAAGTCCACCACACCCTCTAGAGAGCCGCTCCAGGTTCCCAGGCGGTATTCCTGCCCCCGGGCGGAGGAGACAAAAAAAAAACGGGCGCAATGCTCACCCACGCCAACCAGGCAAGCAGGCGCCGTCTCATTTGACCGCCACATGACACTTGTTGCAGTTATCGAAGGAGGTGGCCCAGGCGATCTTGCCGTTGTGGCAGGTCCCGCAGGACTTGCCCTTGCCTATCTCCTCCATCGAGGTCTTGGCGACCTTCCCGTCGATCTTGAAAATGCCCGGGTGGCAGGCGTAGCACTTGTAGCGGATTCGGTGGAACCAGTGCGAGAACACAGCGGGCGGCGTTCCCCCCGCCGACCCCCCCTCCCGTTTGAAGACCACGTCCCCCTCCACGGCCAGGCTCGTGGTCGATGCCATCCCAATCAGGAATGTGAGAACTGTCATTGCCAGGATCAGCCGAACGTTCATAAGTCTCCTCTTATTTTTTCGCCATTGCGGGGTGGCACCGGGCGCAGGCCTGGGGCCCGAAGGCCACCTTCCCGTGACACGCGCCGCACGATTCGCCCGCGTTGATCTTCGCCATCGTGGTATGGCCGCTCCCCTTCGCCATCTGGTAGAGCCTCGTGTGGCAGCTCCCGCACGTAAGCAGG
>CAMYJL010000342.1 GCA_947258645.1 uncultured Nitrospinota bacterium | reverse complement strand
TCGTTTTGCTCGACTCTTTGATGGCAGCTCTTTCTTTTCTGTTCGCGTTTCAAATCCGTTTTGATTTCGTCGTCCCCCCCCAATATATGAGCGTGTTTTTTAATCTGCTTCTTTTCATTCTTGTCATCAGAATTACGGTCTTCTTTGTTTTTAGACTCCATATGGGCCTCTGGCATTATGTGAGTATCCCGGATTTCCAAACGATCGTTAAAGCGGTGACCTTGGGATCGATGGGCATCGCGGGGGCATCTCTTTTCTTAGGTCTGGGGATTCCGCGTGGTGTTCTGCTTTTGGATTGGATTTTGTGCATCGGATCAATCTGCGGCGTGAGGTTGCTCGGCCGGATATTTCGTGAGCGCTTCTCCGGTATAGAGCAAATGGCTCAGGATTTAAGAAATGTCGTCATTGTCGGGGCCGGTGATGCCGGCGAGATGCTCATGCGGGAAATTCGCAGGGGCTCGATGGACAATGGCGTGAAATACAATGCCGTCGGATTTTTGGACGATGATTCCGATAAATGGGGAAGTAAGATTCAGGGTTGTGAGGTTCTGGGAAGTATTGAGCAACTGTCCACGATTTGTAAAGAAAATAACGCCAATGAAGTGTTGATTGCACTTCCTGCCGTAGGCCGAATCGAGCGTCAAAGAGTGCTTCGCTATTGCAGGGAAAGTGGCCTGCCCTTTAAAACCGTTCCGTCTCTCGCGGATATTTGCCAGAGGAAATTAAAGATCAATCAGATTCAAGAGGTTGATCCCGAAGACATTCTTGGGCGGGAGACGGTGAGTCTGGATCTGGGCAGGCTTCGGAAGGAAATTCAAGGGAAGCGAATTCTGGTTACCGGTGCTGCAGGGTCCATTGGTTCCGAGCTTTGCCGACAGGTGGCTGTATTTGAACCTGAAGAGATCATTCTCTACGACCGGGCCGAGAGCAATCTCTATATGTTGGAACTCGAGTTAAAACGGGAGTTTCCCTCCGCCGGTGTGCGTGCCATCGTCGGGGATATTTTAAACGAAAATTTGCTCGATGATATTATTGGCACCCATTCGCCGGAGTATCTATTTCATGCCGCAGCCTATAAGCACGTTCCTCTGATGGAAGCCTATCCCCTCGAGGCGATTCAGAACAACATTTTTGGCTCAGAAACTGTCGGGCGTGCCGCGATAAAAGGTGGTGTCAAAAAAGTCGTATTCATCTCCACGGATAAAGCCGTGAGGCCAGTTGGCGTGATGGGAATGACCAAGCGTGTTTCTGAGTGTTTACTTCAGGCACTGGGCAATGGCAAAACCACGTTTATTGCCGTGCGATTCGGGAATGTTTTGGGAAGTGATGGAAGTGTTTTACCGATATTCAAAGGGCAGATTGACAGAGGTGAGTCTCTGACCGTGACAGACTCCAGGGCAACGAGATACTTTATGCTCATACCGGAAGCAGCCAAGCTGGTGATACAGTCTGGCGTGATGGGTAAAGGAGGCGAAATATTCTTTCTGGATATGGGCGATCCCGTACGTATTATGGATATGGCCGAAAAGCTGGTTCGCCTTTCGGGCTTTGTCCCGCACAAAGATGTCCAGATTGGCCTGTCCGGTTTGCGGCCCGGAGAGCGCCTTCGGGAAGACCTCGTCATGGAGCAGGAAAGACTTCAACCTACGGAACACGAAAAGATTTTTGCCGTAAAAAGTCTGTCCGTGGACTTAGAAGATTTCTCAAACGATATGGAATGTTTAAGAGTTGCGCTGAAAAATCGTGAGCGTGAAAACGCTCTCTCCATGCTGGAAAGCATGGTGGATCGCTACTAGCTGCTAGGGAAAATGGGACGGCTGTCTCTCCCGTCACCCGCGCTTTTCTTTATCCATGTGTCCACCGGTTTCATCTTCCGAGAATCTATTTTTATGCGGACGAGTTCAGGTTTGTTTGAAAGCATGTTGGGATTGAGAGTGGGAATTAGAAATACGTCTGGGGGATGACGATGATATCTCCGGGCCGGAGAAGAATATCCTGGTTCTTGTCACCCTTGATGATGGATTCGACGTTGACCTGGATGACGCGCTCTTTTCCGTTTTCGACACGGACGATTCGGGTTCGATTGGAAGCGGCCAGCCGGGTGGGCCCCCCCGCCATGGTGATGGCTTCCACCACGGAAACATCCCGTGCCCGAAGCTTATAGGGCCCCGGTTTGGTGACCTCTCCAAAAACGAAAATCTGGTCTGCCTGAGGGACAAAGACGGTGTCCTTGTTTTGAAGCGTGATGTTTTGCGAGAGGTCGCCCTCTTTGAGGAGCCTGTCCAGGTTAATGGTGATGTTTTTCACGCCCCGTTTTCCTGGAAGGAGGCGCAGAACGGTCAGGTTCTGGCCCGCCTCCTCGATGTTTACCCCGCCGGCACGGCCCAGCACCTCCAGCAGGGTGGAGGGGCCTTTCAGGGGGATGGCGCCGCGTTCTTTGACGGCGCCTAGGACGTTGATGACCTTGCTGGCGTATTCTTGGATATGAACACTCACCTGAGGATTGACCAGGTAGTCCTTTGCCAGTAGACGAGTCAGCTTTTGCTCTACCTGGTAGGCGGTCAAGCCCTCCACGCGGACGCGCCCTACCAGCGGAAAGGTGATATATCCATCATTGCTCACACGAATACCTTTGCTGGAGAGGTCTTCCTCCTCGAACACGACGATCTGAAGCACATCTTTTCCCCCGATGGTGTAATCTTTCTCCGATGAGGAAGGAGCCTGGGGCGTGACAAAGCGGGGAGAGGATGCCGCAAAGGCGATTGTGGAACTGACATTTCCAAACAGAAGCGAAGTGAATAGGATGACCCAAAATCCAAGCCGCATGGCCGATCTCAGCTCTTTTCCGCTTTTGAATGTAATTATCATTTCTCACCTACCATTGAAATATAAGCACATGGTATTATATAGAAAGAAACAGAACTCAATTTTATCATTCGCGGCATCTATTTGAAAGGATGGTTTTGAGCGACATATTGAAAATTCTAAAAGAACCGGGTCAAAGCGCATCCTCAAAACCGGGGTGTAGGAGGAAGGTTCGCTCTTACCGAGGGGGCTTGATTGCGCCGCTTCTTGCCGTTGTGATGATGTTCCTGGGTTTCCCGGGCAATGGGATTGCGCAATCCCTTGAAAAGGGGACAACGCCATTTCGCTTAGGTGCGCTGGATATATTTCCGGGTTTCACAGTGGGCGTTGCCCTTGATGACAATATTTTCCTTACCCAGCGAAATGAGGAAAGCGACACGATTTTGCAATACACACCGTCCATCGCTCTGAATCTTCCTTTCGCCGCCGCGAGCAACGCCAGCGTGAGAGCCGTGCTCGAAATTCTCGATTTTAACGACAACAATAGCGAGGACACCGAAGATCCCGCGATCGAGGGTAATCTGAACCTGGAGCGGATTTTCGGCCGCTTTTATTCGCGGACCAGGGGGGGCTGGAAGGATACTACCGAATCGGCCTCAAGCGAGGAAGAGAGCGCCATTGGTGCCCGCAGGGGGCGTACGGTGACCGAGGCGAGCACGGCCGTGGGTTTCGGCGGATACGATGATGACATGGCCCGCTTGGAGATCAAAGGCGGGTATTCGGGAGAGCGCTTCGACAGATCCGTGGACAAGCGTCTGGACGAGGATATCTTTCAAATCGGCGCGTTGGGAGATTACAAGATTTCTCCCAAGACGGCTGTCCGCCTTGAATACGTTTTTGAGCGGAGCGATTTCGTTGATCGTCTTGCCACCGACCAGCGTGATGATTCGGTGTCTCATACTGTTCGGACCGGTGTGGTCTTTTCTCCCGGGGCGCTCGTTACCGGCCGCGCTACATTCGGAGTGGAGTTCCGTGAATATGACGAGACAATTACCCCGACCGACACCCGCGATCGGGACACCTCCGGTTTCAG
>CAMYJL010000341.1 GCA_947258645.1 uncultured Nitrospinota bacterium | reverse complement strand
CGTGACGCCGGTTCCGATGGCCCAGACAGGCTCATAGGCGATGACGAGACCCGTTGGTGCGTCCCGGAAGGCGTCGAAAACCGAGTGCTGAAGCTGGTGATCGATGCGCTCAAGCGTGCCTCCGGCGATTCGGGTCGGAAGCGGCTCGCCGAGGCAGATGATGGGCTGAAGCCCGCCTGCATGCGCGGCTGCCGCCTTTTGGGCAACGAGGATGTCCCCCTCGCCCATGAGTTCGCGGCGCTCGCTGTGCCCGAGAATGACGTGAGTCGCTCCGGCGTCCTTGAGCATCGAAACGCTCACCTCGCCGGTGAAGGCGCCCTCCTTCTCAGCGGAGCAATCCTGCCCCGAGACGCCGATGGGAGAGCCTTTGATCTCTTCGGCCACGGCGGGCAGGGCGAGGTAGGGCGGGCCGAGAACGACATCGATTTTACCGTCCGGGTCCGCCTGGGCGAGTCCTTCAGCGACGCCGCGCGCGAGCTCGCGGGCCTCACCGAGGTGCTTGTTCATCTTCCAGTTCCCGGCCACCAGGGGTCGGCGCATGTTCACCTCAGTTTTCGGGAGCGGGTTTTGAAAGTGACACCCCGCTCGTTGATTTTCGCCTGTCAGGTTTTGTTGGTCAGGGAGGAGAGGCCGGGCAGCTCTTTTCCTTCGAGCAGTTCGAGAAAGGCGCCTCCGCCCGTGCTGATGTAGGAGATGCGAGAGGATTCGCCGGCTGTGTGCACGGCCACGTCGGTGTCCCCCCCGCCCACGATGGTCAGCGCGAAGGAATTGGCGACGTGGCTGACCATGGCGTAGGTTCCCCGGCTGAAGGCGTCCACTTCAAAGACGCCCATCGGCCCGTTCCAGATGATGGTTTTTGCGTCCTGAAGCGCCTCGGCGAACAACGTTGTCGAGGCCGGGCCGATATCGAGGGCATACCAGTCTTTTGGGATCTCCTGCGCGGGGACCACTTTTGTCTCCGCCGAGGCTTCGAATTTGTCGGCGATGACGTAATCGCACGGCAGGTAAAAATTGACGCCAAGTTCCCGTGCCTTTTGCATGATGCCCCGGGCGGTGCCGAGCATGTGCTCTTCGACGAGGCTGTTGCCCATTTCGAGGCCCATGGCGCGGTGAAATGTGCCCGCCATGCCGCCTCCGATGATGATCTTGTCCATCTTGCCGAGCAGGCGCTCGATGATGCCGATCTTCGTACTCGCCTTGGCGCCGCCGAGGATGGCGACCACCGGGCGCATGGGGCTGTTCACGGCGCGGGAGAGGTAATTCACCTCCTTGAGCATCAGGAATCCCGCGGCGGCGGGCTGAAGGTATTTGGTGATCGCCGACATCGAGGCGTGTTTGCGGTGGGCGTTTCCGAATGCGTCGCTGACATACATGTCGGCCAGCGTGGCCAGCTCCTTGGCGAAATCGTCGGCGTTTTCTTCTTCTCCCGCATGAAAGCGGAGGTTTTCCAGAAGGAGAATCTGACCGGGCTTGAGCCCCTCGGCCATCGCTTTCACTTTGCCTCCGATGCAGTCCGGGGCGATGGGGCAATCCTTTTCCAGAAGGCGGCACAGGCGCTTCGCCACGGGGGCGAGAGAGAATTTCGGGTTGCTCTTTCCCTTGGGCCGTCCCAGATGGGAGCCGATGACGACCGAGGCGCCTTCGTCGAGGAGGTAGTTGATGGTCGGCAGGGCGAAGCGAATTCGCGTATCGTCGGTGATGTTTGCCTGATCGTCCATGGGAACGTTGAAATCGACCCGCAGGAAAACTCGCTTGCCCGAAACGTCGATGTCTTCGATGTCGAGCTTCGGCGAGCCATTTTCGATGGAACTGGTGAGCTTACCCATCTATTCCTCTCGTTTTGGAGGTGGACATTCGCGGGGTGATTAAAGCGTCTGGCCCACCTTCTTGATCAGGTCCACCATCCGGCAGGAGAATCCCCACTCGTTGTCGTACCATGAAAGCACCTTCACCATTTTGTTTTGCAGAACCTTTGTTGAAATGGCGTCCACCGTTGAGGAGGCGGGGTTCCCCAGGAAATCGACCGAGACGAGGGGTTCGTCCGTGATTTCAAGGATGCCCTTGAGCGGGCCGTCGGCGGCTTCCCTGAACGCGGCGTTGACTTCCTCGGCGGTGATGTCCGCTTCCACCTCGGCGACGAGATCGACGACGGAGACATCCTGTGTCGGAACGCGGATGGCCATGCCGTCCAGTTTTCCCTGGAGGTCGGGCAGGACCAGGCCGACGGCCTTGGCGGCCCCCGTGCTGGTCGGGATCATGCTCACGGCGGCGGCGCGCGCGCGGCGCAGATCCTTGTGAGGCAGGTCGAGGATTTTCTGATCGTTCGTATAAGCGTGGGTCGTCGTCATGAGGCCGTGTTTGATCTTGAATTTATCATGAAGGACTTTGGCGACCGGCGCGAGGCAGTTGGTTGTGCAGCTCGCGTTCGAAATGATGTGGTGATTCGCGGGGTCGTATTTGTCGTCGTTCACGCCGAGGACGATCGTGATATCCTCATCGGAGGCTGGAGCGGAGATAATGACTTTTTTCGCGCCAGCCTTGAGGTGTTTTTCGGCGTCGGCGCGCTTGGTGAAAATCCCCGTGCTCTCCACCACAACCTGAACGCCCAGATCGCCCCAGGGGAGATCAGCCGGATCGCGCTCCGAGAGTACCTTGATGCTCTTGCCGTTGACGATGATCTCGCTGTCCCCGGCTTCGACCGTGCCGTCAAATTTGCCGTGGACGGAGTCGTACTTGAGCAGATGGGCCAGGGTTTTGGAGTCCGTGAGGTCGTTCACGGCGACAAACTCTATCTCCGAATTGCCTATTCCGGCCCGGAGAAGATTGCGCCCGATACGGCCGAACCCGTTGATTCCTAATTTGATAGCCATGCTGATTCATCCTCCGTGTTCTATCCCACCGGGCAGACTTCCACATCAGATGGAGAGACAGAGCACATCAATTGGGAAACATTTGGAAGGACCAATATCGGGCTGAATTCTACAGAAAATGCGCTATGCGTCAACGCATCCAGACGGTCGGGAGCGTGGAAAACGGTCTGGGTGATCGGGGAAGGGGCGATT
The DNA here is from genome assembly GCA_947258645.1 of uncultured Nitrospinota bacterium. Taxonomy (GTDB): domain Bacteria; phylum UBA8248; class UBA8248; order UBA8248; family UBA8248; genus CAMYJL01. The sequence continues at coordinate 839 of CAMYJL010000341.1, read as the reverse complement.
ATCCCGCCAGCCGGCTCCCAATGCTCGGTAAAATCCGGTCCAGGGCTTCGGAAATAGTCCGGCTGAGCCAATCTTGCACTTCCTTGGATTCCCAGAAAATATTTCTCTTACTCTCTGGCTTGATCTGAATGGTCTTGGTGATGAGATTTCCGCTTTTGGGAGCGCCCACCTTCAGAACGAGCCGGAAGACGCTCGATGCGCTGCCCATCGTGGCCGAATCGGTGGAGGAAAACCAAAGCTCCATCACCCGGCCTGATATGACGATATCCCCTGGCTGGCTCCGGAGGGATTGAAGCGCTCCGTCCCAGTCCGTTTTGAGGATTTTCACTTTCCGTTTGGCGAAATAGCCCCGCACAATGTTGGCCACGCTGCCGGCAACCCCGCGCTTGGGGTGGAAGCGATCGATGTCTCGGTTAAAGTGCACGCGCTCGCCCGCGGCGGCAGCGGGCCGGCTGGAGCGGCTGTCCACAAACCTGCCGATCGCCGCCGAGCCGAGGCCGCTGCTCACCTTCATCTGCGCCTTTTTCGAAGGAACGTAATCCAGAGCGATCGGCACCGTCCTAACGGCGCCTGCGCCGCAGGCCGTGAGAAGAAAAACGAAAACGAGGAGGAGAACGGGGGTGTTTCTGAAAGAGGTCATATGAAAACCTCCAGGGGCGCGAGGATGTGATCCTGAGGCGACGTAAAATTCTACCATACGGGGATTGGGATACATCCTCTACCAGGAGCCGTCAAGGCAGGGCAGGGGGTCGAGGCGGCTTATTGGCGCGCGCGAGTCGGGTTATTTCTTTTTCTTCTGGAGCTTTCGGGTTTCCTCCTCGTCCACCCGGACTTCGGGT
>CAMYJL010000340.1 GCA_947258645.1 uncultured Nitrospinota bacterium | reverse complement strand
CACGGACCGGTCGGTGGGCGTCACCCGGGGCGTCACGGTGTTTCTCATCGAGCGGGACACGCCCGGCTTTCGGATCGGCCACATTCACGACAAGATGGGCAACCGCCTCATGATGAACTCGGAGCTCATCTTCGAGAACTGCCGGATACCTGACTTCAACCGCGTGAGCGAAGTGGGGAAGGGGCTTCCGTTCCTCGGCTCTTTCGGCGCGCGCCATATCCCGACGACCGGGGCGTTCAGCGTCGCGCTGGCGCGGGCCGGGTTCGAGATCGCCCTCGAGTTCGCGAAGACCCGGGTGCAGGGAGGAAGGCCCATCATCGAGCATCCCACGGTCGCCCATCAGCTGGGCGAGATGGCCTCTCTGATTGAGGCCGCGCGGGCCGTCTCGATTCAGGCGGCCTGGCTGGCCGATCAGCCCGACTACGACTCCCAGCGGGGCATCCTCGCCTCCATCTTCGCCTCGGACGTGGGGCCCAAGGTGTGCGACATGGCGCTCCAGCTTCTGGGCGGCCACGGGTACATGAAAGAGGTGGGTCTTGAGAAAGTCCTGCGCGATGCGCTGATGTGCTACCACATCGACGGGACATCGGACATGCACCGCGTCAAGGTCGGCGAGATGATGCGCGGCGTGGCGACGGGCGGCTATATCTCGGAATAAATATTCAGGCCGCCAAACCCGGTTTGGCAGATACTGGAGAGCTCAATGAGTTCGGAATACAGCGTGGAGCGAATCAAAAAGATCGCTGTCGTGGGCGGCGGGCTGATGGGCCACGGCGTCGCGCAGTTTTTCGCGCAGGGGGGCTACCCCGTCGCGATGTACAACCGGACGGCGGAGAGCGCCGCCCGCGCCATGGGCGAAATAAAAAGAGGCCTCGCGCTCTTCGTCGGGGCGGGCATCTCGACGCAAGATGAAGCCGACGCCGCCCTCGGGCGGATCACGCCCGTCACCGAGGTCGGAGAGGCCGTCCGGGACGCCGACTTCGTCACCGAGGCGGTGGTGGACGATTCTCACCAGCGAGACCTCGGGCCTGCGGATGACCGACATCTCCCGCGACGCGAAGCGGCCCGGGCGCTGCGTCACGACGCACAACTACACCCCGCCGCCGCTCATGCCCGTCGTCGAGGTCGTTCCCGGCGAGCGCACCGACCCGGCGGCCGTCGAGACGACCTGCGCCCTTCTCCGCCGCGTGGGCAAGGAGCCCGTCGTCTGCAGGGAAGTGCCGGGCCATATCGGCGTGCGTCTCACGACGGCGCTCCGCCGCGAGGTCAACTACATCATCGAGCAGGGCTACGCCACCCCCGAGGCGGTGGACACGGTGATGCGCTCGGTGGGCCGGCTCCTTCCGGTGATGGGGGTGTGTATCCTGACCGACTTCACCGGGATCGACATGTCGGATCACTCCCAGCGCAACGTCCTGCCCCATCTGGACAGCCGGACGGAGGGCTCCCCGCTCATGAAGAAGATGCTCGCCGAGGGCAAGCTCGGCGTGAAGTCCGGCGAGGGCTTCCATCGCTGGACGCCCGAGTCGGCGCAGGCGGTCTACGAAGCGAGGGGACGCGAGCTCCTCCGCTGGATGAAGGAGCCGCCGCTCCCCGCTCCCTGGAAATCCGTTGAAGAGAATCCGAGCGACCCCGCGCCATGAGAAAGGCGTCTCCCAGAAAAATCGTCCGGGAAGATCATCTGATCGAGTCTTTTGATCAGGGAATCCAGCTGCACCTGCGCGAGAAGCGCCCGGGCGGATACCGCCCCGACCCGGCGACGACGCTTCTTTGTGTCCATGGGCAGAGCATCCCCTCTCCGGTGGCTTTCGACTTTCCCGTCCCCGGATATTCGTGGATGGACTTCGCCGCCTCGCGGGGATTCGACGTCTTCGCCCTCTCCCTCCGGGGATTCGGCCCCTCGGCGCGCCCGCCCGAGATGATGGAGAGCCCGGAGGGAAAGCCGCCCGCAGTCCGGGCGAGGGAAGCGCTCCGGGATGTCGAGGCCGCCGTCCGCTTCATCCGCGAGCGTCGGAGGGTGAAGCGGGTGAACCTGCTGGGCTGGGCGCAGGGAACGATGCTCATGGCCGCCTTCGCAGCGAAGCGTCCCCGTCAGGCGGGGCGGCTCGTCCTGTTCTCGCCCCTTCACCTTTGCGATGACCCGCGCGAGTCCGCCCTTTTTGCGGACCCGGAGCGCCCCGGCAGGCTGAACCCCGTTTTTTTTGAAAACGCCTGGCGCTGGGTGACGGAGGAGGGGCAGCTTCACAACTGGAACCGCCTCATCCCGCGTGGACAGCATGGGCGCTGGCGGGAGGCGCGGGCGGTGCGCGCCTACTGGCGGGAGCAGCTTCGCTACGACCCGGAGGGCGCCCGGCGGCGCGTCCCCGCCGTCCGCGTTCCGAACGGGCTCATGGCCGATCACTACGACCGGACGAAAGGCAAGCCGTTCTTCGATGCGGCGAAGGTCCGAAGCCCGGCGCTGCTGATCCGGGCGGAGCACGATCTCGTCGCCAAGGACGCGGAAGCGCAGGGCCTTTTCCGGGCGCTCACCGCAAGCGCCGGAAAGCGCTACGTCGTCCTCGGGGACGCCACCCATTTCATGCAGTTTGAAAAGCGCCGCGAAGCGCTCTTCGGCGAGGTGCAGCTTTTTCTGGAGAGTTGAGAGGGGAGATGGAAACATGAAGGCGATGCGCGTTCAAAAGTTCGACCTTGGAACGCCGATGCGGATGGACGAGATCGAAGACGCGGCGGCCGGGCCGGGCGAGGTGCTGATCCAGAACCGCGCGATCGGCGCGCACCCGGTCGATGTCACGATTCGAAGCGCCCAGCACCCTTTTCATACGAACTTCACCCCGCCCTATCATCCCGGGACCGAGGCGGCGGGCGACGTTATCGCGGTGGGCGAGGGCGTGGAGGAGTTCCAGGTCGGCCAGCGCGTCTGCGGCCGCGCCGTCGGGGGCGCCTACGCGGAGCTGGTGCGCCTCGGCGCCATGTGGACGCTGGCGCTTCCGGACGCCTACAGCTACGGCGAGGGTGCGGGGATCACCGTCCAGTTCATCACCGCCTGGAACGCGCTCGTCGTGAACGCCCGGGCCGCCGCCGGGGAGACCGTGCTCGTCCAGGGCGGCGTGGGCGCGGTCGGGATGGCCTCGGTCCAGCTGGCCAAGGCCATCGGCTGCCGGGTGATCGCGACGGTGAGCTCGAAAGAAAAGGCGGATCTCTGCCGGAGCCTCGGCGCGGACGAGGTGATCAACCGCCGCGAGGCGGATTTCGCCGCCCGCTGTCTGGACCTCACCGGGGGCCGGGGCGTGGACGTTGTTGTCGAGATGGTCGCCGACGTGAATCTCGACCGGGACATCGACGCCATCCGCCCGCTCGGCCGCATCGTCGTCGTGGGAACGGACAAGGCTCTCGACACGGATGTTTCTTTCAGCTCGCAGAAGTCGCTCATCCAGGGGGCGCAGATACTCTGCATGTCGGTGGTGAACTTTCCGCCGCACGTGCCGGATTTCAAGCGGCGCTTTCCGCCCTTGCTGGCGAGCGGGCGGTTCAAGGTGCCCATTTTCCGCGAGATGCCCCTCGCCGAGGCGAACGAGGCCCACGAGATCATCTGGAGCGGAGATTTCATGGGAAAGATTGTGCTCATTCCGTAGTGGTTGGAAAAGGGAAGAACTAGGACGGCGGGACCATCAGGGTTTTCACGTCGGTCTGGCAGTCCACCATGTTGGGGGGGAAGACCACCTTCACCGCGTCCACCGGGCAGCGGTCGGCGCAGATGCCGCAGTACCAGCACTCGTCGGGATACATCACCTTGGCGGGCTCTTCTTTGGTTTCGCGGTAGATGATGTCGCCCGGACAGAAAAAATCGCAGATGGTGCAGCCTTCCAGACAGGTCTTCTCGTCGATGATGATGGGCATCGAAGTGTCCTCTTTTCTTTCTATCCGGCGGCGGGGGCCGGCGTCACTTCGGGCTTGAGGCCCGTCGGCTGGGAGGTGACCCGCAAGCCGCCCGATTCCGCGTTTTTCTTGACGAGGATGGTCCGCAGGCCGTTCGCGTCGTCCCGTTCCGGGAAGTCCTCGCGCACGTGCGCGCCGCCGCCCCGTGTCTCGCGCCGCTCGATGGCGCTCATCGCGATGGTCTCGGCCACCGTACGGATGTTGCGCGCCTCGTAGAGCCGCATGAGGTCGTGGAAATTTTTCGCCGCGATCTCGCTCTCCCGTCCTTCCAGATTCTTCAGTCGCTTCAGGGCTTCCTTCAGTCGCTCCTCGGTTCGCCGGAATCCGACGTAGTCGGTCATGATCGTGCGCACCTCGTCCTCGAACTGCCGCGCCGAGAGATCGGACTTGAGCGCGAGCGGGCGGACGATCGTCTCGTGGAGCCGGTCGATCTCGCCCGAATCGAGCGGACGGGGCGCGGGCCGGGAGAGCGCGTATTTGCCGGCGCTTTCCCCGGCGATGTGGCCCATGACGGTGGCCCCGGCGATGCCGGAGCAGATGGTGGAGCAGTCGCCCGCCGCGAACAGGCCGGGGATATTGCTCAGGCACTCGGTGTCAATGCGGACCCCCGCCCGGCGGAGGACGACGCCGCCGCCCCGGCTCGACATCTCGCTCACGGTGATCTCGAGCAGATCCTTCGCCAGATCGACGCCCTTCTGCTCGAAGAAGGTCGGCATGGCGGGCCGGTCCACCCCGAGGGTCGCCTTGAGGCGGTTCACATCGTCCCCAGGCAGGTGGCGGCAGTCGATATAGACCGGGCCGCGCCCCTCGACGGTCTCGGTCAGCACCCCGCGGATGAGGTCAGTTCTCCGGCCCTGCTGCGGATTCGGACTCTTGCAACAGTTCTGCAAGTCTGCCCGGACGGGAGGTCATTTCGTACAGATGCTCCAGTGCCGTGCGTACACGCCGCGAACGACGATCATCGCGACCCCGGA
>CAMYJL010000339.1 GCA_947258645.1 uncultured Nitrospinota bacterium | reverse complement strand
CTGAAGGAAGCTCCTGAAAGTAAAGCGGCTTTCCCGATCCGGGATGAAAGCCCCAAGATGATTCACGAGGCCGGAAGAGAAGTCAAGCCGGGGAAGAATCAATCCCATCAGGCGATCATCCCCGGTTCGTTCCATCCAAATAATTGAATAAACATCACTTCCTCCCATGGCACACAGGTCTGATTTTTGATAAGAGTAAGGAGCCGCCAGGAATGTCTCACGAAAGATATCCTCCCTTTTTCTTTCCGCTCAGGGATTGAAAATCGCACCAAAGGGGCCGGAATCTTTCATTTGAGATCATCAGGAAAGGAAACCTCTTGCCCCGTCAGATTCTCATTTTCTCTCTGGTTTGGGTTATCGCCCTGATTTTTCCGTTTCATTCCAGCCGGAATGGACACGCACACCACACCAGCGGGGTCTCCTACGTTTTACAAAAAGTGGGAGAGCGGACGGTTGGCTGTTTTTCCGTCGAGATGATCGCCACACCGCCCCGGCTGATGTGGGTGGACGAAAAAACCATCCCCAAGAAAGAAAAACACAAAAGACTGGACCGGTTCACCCACCGCTTTCAGGTCATCGTCCGGAACGAGTCGGACGCAAAACCCGTCCCCGGCCTGGGCGTCCGGGCGACATTCACCGGAGACGAGTGGGAGAAAACCTTTCACCTCCGACCGTTCACCGAAAACGGCGTCTCGACCTACGCCGCCAACGTCGCCCTCGGCCCGCGCGGGAGCTATCGCGTGCGCATATCGATCGAAAAAATCCATTCGCCGGGCTGCGAGAAAATCCGGCCGGGCCAAACACTGACGGCGAAGCTCTCCTTCGACAATGACTTTGAAACGCTCAAAGAGGTGATGCAGGCCCTTTTGAACACCCTGGACCAGCTGGGCCGGGCGGCACTCACCGCGGGGCTGGACGGCGAGCTCGTCCCGCCCCAAAAGGAGCAGCAAATCCGGAAGCTGGGGCGGCGTTTCGGGAAGCTCATTCCCTGGATGGCAAACCTCCGGGAAGGAGCGGCCCAGGAGCTCTACGAAGATCGGGCGGCCCGGCTCCTCGAAATCTCGGAACAGATTGAAGCCTCCGCAGCCAAGGGGGATATGAGCGAACTCGTTCACCGCCTCGCCGCCGCCAGGTCCGTCTGCGTCAACTGCCACGACATTTTCCAGGAGGCGGACTCGGCCGGGACGCCGCCCCGAATCCCCGGCCCCGAAAGGCCGGGGAAGAAATCTTCCCCCCAACGCTAGAAGATTGGTTCGTATTTGTTAGAATGGCCCGCCCGGGCAGGCGGCCCGGGACGGAATCAGCGGAGCGTTTACTTGATCGATCAGGAGCACACATCTTGAGCCAGGACATGAGCAAAGCGGTTGTGCCCGAGACGATGGACGGCTGGTCCATCATGCACCACATCTTCAGCGTCGATTGGAGCGCCTGGAGGGCGCAGGGCGAAAGCCGGCGCTCGGAGATCGTCTCGGAGGCGGCGGCCTATCTCGAAAAAGCGGCGGACCACAAGGACGGCCACAGCGCGATATTCAGCCTGCTCGGCCACAAGGGCGATCTGCTCTTCCTCAACTTCCGCAATACGCTGGACGAGCTGAACGAGGTGGAACTCGGCTTCCGGCAGCTCGGCCTCACTGCCTTCCTGACCGAAACGACATCCTACCTTTCTTTTCTCGAGCTCGGACTCTACGAGATGACCGTCAAGTATCACAACCAGCTCCTCGGGGAAGGGCTCACCCCCGGCAGCGAGGAGTGGAAGAAAAAATGGGCCGACGAGATGGCCGATCAGCGTGCGCGCACGATAGGTCGCCTCTTTATGGAGATTCCGGAGGAGCGCTACGTCTGCTTCTATCCGATGAACAAGCGGCGCGGGGAGGAGAAGAACTGGTACAGCCTTCCCATCGAAGAGCGCCAGATGATGATGCGCGATCACGGGATGGTCGGGCGCAAATACGCCGGGCGCGTCCAGCAGATCATCACGGGGAGCATCGGCCTCGACGACTGGGAGTGGGGGGTCTATCTCTTCGCGCCGGACCCGCATGTGTTCAAGGAGCTGATCTACGAGATGCGCTTCGATGAAGCGACCGTCTGGTACGGGGAGTTCGGCCCCTTCTACTCGGGCCTCCGGTTCCAACCGAACCAGCTGGGGGATTTTTTCTCGGGTCATATCCCGCCGCTGGACAACGGCGCCTAGTACGCCATCCATGTCGCGCATTCTCATCGCGGGGTGCGGCTTCGTCGGGGCGGCCCTCGCCCGGCGGCTGGCATCCGAAAACCATGAGGTCTGGGGGCTCCGCCGGAGCCCGGAGGGGCTTCCACCCGGCGTTCATCCGCTTGCCGCCGACCTCTGCCAGCCCGAAAGCCTGCGGAACCTTCCTCCCGATATCGACTTCGTTTTCTACACCGCCTCGGCCGACTCTTCCGCCGCCGAAGCCTATAGCGCGGCCTACGTCACCGGGCTCGAAAACCTGCTGAACGCGCTGGGGGAACAGGGGCAATCGCCCCGCCGCGTCTTCTTCACATCGAGTACCTCGGTCTATGGACAGTCGGCGGGAGAATGGGTGGATGAAAACGCCCCCACCGAGCCGGAACACCACACGGGCCGGATCATGCTCGAAGCCGAGGGGGTGCTTCTCTCCTCCACTTTTCCCGCGATCGCCGTACGGCTGGGGGGGGTCTATGGGCCTGGCCGCAGGCGTCTCATCGAGCGCGTGCGCCGGGGGGAGGCCGGGGTCGCCGAAGGGCCGCCGCGCTACGTCAACCGCACCCACCGGGACGATTGCGCGGGAGCGCTGGCCCATCTGATGAGCCTGGACGCCCCGGAGCAAATCTATCTCGCCGTGGACAATGAGCCGGCGGAGCAGAATGAAATCATCCGCTGGCTGGCCGATCGGCTGGGCGCGCCGCCGCCCCGAACGGCGCCTGAGGCGGAGGCGCCCTCCCGCCGGAGCGGTTCCAACAAGCGATGTAAAAACGCGCGGCTCAAGGCGTCCGGCTACCAGCTGATCTATCCTTCATTCCGGGAGGGATATGGGGAGATGATCAAATAGAACACCCCTACTTTATGAAAAGGTAGAAAATCCCCAATAAGACCACACCTATTTCCATACAAAGAATGACCGGGACTCCCAAAATTTCCCCAATGGATTCAAAATTCCATTTTGCTCCCTCCAAGCCACCCATCCGTTCATTTTTTTAAGAATCAAGGATCCCGTCTAATTATTTGAAATAATATCGGTTAGTTTAATATACGGCATATGTTTTTCATTTTATAGTGTATGGCCCTTTCACCATATTCAAATCTCCCATATAATAATCACATCATATTATACCTTCGAACATCGACCGGAATGGCGCCGGAGAAATGTTTTCGTCGATGCCGGCGGTGTTTATGAAAATTGCTACGGGAGGATAAAAAATGAAACGTTTTTCGATCACCGTCAGCCTGTCAATAATTTTTCTTCTCCACTCACCGGTCATCATGTATGGAGGCTCAAGATTAATCCTTCCGGAACACCATATGTTCACTCAAAGGAAACTACATTTGGGAAATAAAGAAAAAAAGAGGCCGAGTGTATACGCCCAACATCACGCCAAGATTACCAGGGTTGCCAAATATTCTGGAAGAGAAAACAAATTCGAAACCTCCGCCAAAATTCTGGAAGAAATGATGGGGAATGAGAAAAGAATTCCGAAGATAGTTCTAGAAAATGCCTGCGGCATTGCGATCATTCCGGGAGGGATATGGGGAGATGATCAAATAGAACACCCCTTCTTTCTGAAAAGGTAGAAAATCCCCCAATCCCCAATAAGACCACACCTATTTCCACACAAAGAATGACCGGGACTCCCAAAATTTCCCCAATGGATTCAAAATTCCATTTTGCTCCCTCCAAGCCACCCATCCGT
>CAMYJL010000338.1 GCA_947258645.1 uncultured Nitrospinota bacterium | reverse complement strand
TCCGTGACCATTCCGCTCATGCCGGGACTTTGCCCGATATCGATCAATATTTCGGGTTGGGCCAGACGGGCCTTCAGGACGGGGAGCAGACTGTGCCCCCCGGAGAGGAGCTTGGCTTCCGGCCCGTAGTTCTGGAGCATCTGGACGGCTTCTTCCAGCGTGGCGGGCCGGTAGTAATCAAAGTCCGCGGGGATCATCTCAGGCTCTCTTTTCGGCCGTTGCGCGCCAGATCCGCTCCGGGCGCACCGGCATGTCGATATGGCGCACGCCGAAGGGGGAAAGCGCGTCGATGACGGCGTTCACCACCGCCGGGGTGGAGCCGATGGTTCCCGCCTCGCCGACCCCTTTCGCGCCGAGGGGGTTCACGTCGGTGGGTGTGACGGTGCTTTCGAGCTCCATGCGCGGGAGCAGGGTCGACTTCGGTAGGGCGTAGTGCATCAGCGAAGCGTTGATGGGCTGGCCGCCGCTGTCGTAGAGCATTTCCTCTTCGAGGGCCTGACCGGTGCCCTGGGCGATCCCGCCGTGAATCTGTCCTTCGACCAGAAGCGGGTTGATGATGTTCCCCACGTCGTCCACCGCGATGTAACGGAGGATTTTGACCACGCCCGTTTCCGGATCCACCTCGACCAGCACAACGTGCGCCCCGAAGGGGAAGGTGAAGTTCGGCGGCTCGAAGAAGTGAGTCTCCTCCAGGCCGGGTTCGGTGTCCGGCGGAAGCGGCACGGCGGTGTAGGCCATCGCGGCGATCTCGGCGAAGTCGGCCGATTTTTCGGGTGCGCTTCCGACGAAGACTTTCCCGCCCGCGAAGTCGATGTCCGAAGCCGCCGCCTCGAACTTCATCGCCGCGAATTTCGCCATCTTGTCCCGCACCTTGTCGCGGGCGATCACGACGGCCGCCCCGCCCACGGCGGTTCCCCGGCTGCCGAAGGTGCCCACCCCGAAGGGGACGGAATCGGTGTCTCCGTGGATGACCTCGACGTCCTCGACGGGAACGCCCAGCCCGTCCGCCACGATCTGCGCGAAGGTGGTCTCTTGCCCCTGTCCGTGCGGGGAGGCGCCGGAGAAAACGGTCACCTTGCCGCCCGGCTCGACGCGAACGCGGGCGCTCTCCCAGCCCTGGCCGCCCATGGCCGCCGAAGGGCCCATGCCACAGATCTCGACGTAGGTGGAGAGGCCGACCCCCAGGTAGCGGCCGTTTTTCCGGCCTTCTTCCTGCTCGCGGCGCATGTCGGCGTAGTCCGCGTTTTCGAGCGCCTTGTCCAGCGTTAGGTGATAGTCTCCGCTGTCGTAGGAAAGCCCGGCGGCAGTGGGGAAGGGGAACTCGGATTTGTCCGGAAAATTCTTCCGGCGAAGCTCGGCCGGGTCCATCCCCAGTTCGGCGGCGGCGATGTCCATCATCCGTTCGAGGACATAAGTCGCCTCGGGCCGCCCGGCGCCCCGGTAGGCGTCGGTCGCGATCTTGTTCGTGAAGACGCCGGTGACGTCCGTATCGACGTTTTGAATCTTGTAGGGGCCCGGCAGCATGAGCCCGGTCAGGGTGAAGATGGCGACGGTGAGCAGCTGATAGTACGCGCCGCAGTCGGCCAGCACCTTGTAGCGGACGGTCGTGACCGTGCCGTCCTTCATGAGGCCCATCTCGACCTCGCCCACCTGGCCGCGCCCGTGGATGGTGGCGAGAAAGTTCTCCGAGCGCGACTCGATCCATTTGACGGGCAGGCCCAGCTCGCGGGTGATGTAGGCGGTGAGGGCCTCCTCGCGATAGATGTTGAGCTTGCTCCCGAAGCCGCCGCCCACTTCGGGGGTGATGACGCGGACGCGGTTCTCGTTCATGCCGATCTGGCCGGCGACAAACGTCCGGACCTTGTGCGGCACCTGGGTCGAGGTCCAGATCGTCATCTTGTCCTCGCCGGGCAGGTAGTGGGCCACCACCCCGCGCGGTTCCAGCGCGATCGGAGCGACGCGGCCGTTCACGATTCGCTGCTTCACGACCACGTCGGCCTCTTTCAGCCCCTTGTCCACATCTCCCGCCGCGAGCTGCCATTTAAAGGCGATGTTGTCATCGTATTCGTCGTGCACCTTGGGAGAACCGGGCAGGGCGGCTTTTTCGAGGTCCACCACCGCGTCCCGCGCCTCGTAGTCCACTTCAATCAGGTTTGCCGCATCGCTCGCGCCGTAGCGGCTGTCGGCGACCACGGCGGCCACCGGCTCTCCGGCGAATTTCGCCTGATCGCTCGCCAGGATGGGCTGTGTCGGAACCTTGGCGTCGGGCACGAGCCCGGCCACCGGGACCGGGCCGATTTTGCCCGCCAGATCGGCCGCCGTGTAGACGGCCACCACGCCGGGCGCCTCTTCGGCCTTTGAGGTGTCGACCCCCTTGATGGCTGCGCTTCCATAAGGGCTGCGAACGATGGCCAGATGGAGTGTATCCGGAAGCTGGATGTCGTCCACATAATGGGCGAGTCCCTGGATCAGTCTCGGGTCGTCCCGCCGCTTGATGGGGGAGCCGATGAATTTGGGAGCTTCCGGGGCCTTCGCCATTTGATTCTCCCTGTTCATCCCGGCGAGATGCCGGGGGTTAGACGCCTGAAGCTATTTCTTCATGTCCGCGGCGGCCGCCTGGATCGCGTCCACGATGTGCTCGTAGCCCGTGCAGCGGCAGAGGTTGCCCTCGATGCCGTGGCGGATTTCCTCTTCGGAGGGGTCGGAATTCCGCTCGAGGAGCTGGGCCGCCGTGAGGATCATTCCCGGCGTGCAGAACCCGCACTGAAGACCGTGTTTTTCCCAGAACTGCTCTTGAAGGGGATGGAGTTTTCCGTTCTCGGCGAGACCCTCGATGGTGGTTACCTCGGCGCCGTCCGCCTGGACGGCGAGGACTGTGCAGCTTTTCACTGCCTGGCCGTCCATCAGGACGGTGCATGCGCCGCAGGTGGTCGTTTCGCAGGCGATGTGCGTTCCCGTAAGCCCGGCCTCGTCGCGCAAAAGATGAACCAGCAGCGTTCGCGGTTCAACGTCGAAGCTGCGAACCCCGCCGTTGATGCTGAGAGAGATTTCCACTTTCAGTTCCTCAGGTGGGAAAGATTCCAGAAAAAATCCTGTCCGAATTTGAACAGAAAATGAAACTTCAGCATGCTGACACGCAGTGAAAGGGCCGAGGGATCATTCCGCGTCGCAATCATTTACATCTGATGAACTAATAATGAGAAGAGTATCCAGAGAATAGGCTGTGAGTGTCAAGAAGAAGTTGACGGTGGACGATCTGGACAAACCAGCCGAAAAGCTTTGTCCAATCCGGGAACCGTGTCGAACCGGGTGATTTCCGACGGTTCCACCCAGCACATCTCTTCGCTCTCCCAATTCAGGCGGATTTTGACGGGGTCTTTTACATCGGCGAGGAAAGGATGGATCCGCCAGGCGTTCCCGGTTTCCTCGTCGAATACCTCCAGTGGCTCCCCCCGAATCAGGGGCGATACGTCTTTGCGCTCCAGCGAAGTTTCTTCCCGGAGTTCGATGTACGCCTGCACGAGCGGTTCGGCCTCCAGATATCCGCTCACGCCTGCCCACTTGCCGCGGTAGGTGCCCACCCGGTCGCTTCTCCGGAGGAGAAGAATCCTTCCCTGATGGCGGAGGAACACGGTGACGACTTCTTTTGGCCCCGTCATGGCCCCCTGTCTCGCGCCGGAGCGCTTTCGCGTGTAATATGACCGGTGTAAATTCCTTTTTGTCTCAGGAGAATTCTGAATGGCGCATCCTGGCTGTGCAACGCCCGAGGGGACAGCTTCGTTCCGGGACGCGTTTTCCGGCAGGGCGGACCCGGCCAGTTTCCGGAATCTGGCCGATCTCTGGATGTCCTCGGTCGGTATCGGAACCTACCTGGGGGAAGCCGACGCCGATACCGACACCGCTTACCGGGAGTCGAAGCGCGGCCACTCGTCCTTCGAGGCGGCTGCAACGTGATCGACACCGCCATCAACTATCGATTTCAGCGCAGCGAGCGAAGCATTGGCCAAGCGCTTGGCGCCCTTTTTGAGTCAGGGGAAATCCGGCGGGAGCAACTGGTTCTGACGACAAAGGGCGGTTTCATCCCCTTCGATGGCGAGCCCCCCTCGTCCAGAGAGGGGTTCATGGGTTATCTGGCCCATACCTATTTCGAGCCGGGATGCTGCACGGCCGAGGATATCGTGGCGAATTGCCATTGCATGACGCCGGGGTATCTCCGCCATGAACTGGAGGCCAGTCTTTCCAATCTGGGCGTGGATGCGTTAGATGTATACTATGTACACAATCCGGAGACCCAGCTGCAGGAAGTTTCACGGGATGTATTTGTCGAGCGGCTGACGGCAGCATTCTCCGAGCTTGAGCAGGCCGTCGCCGAAGGGAAGATTCGGTCCTACGGCACGGCCACCTGGACAGGGTTTCGGGCCGATCGCGGTGAGCGGGAATATCTTTCCCTCGAGGAAGTGCTCGGCGCGGCGCGGGCGGCGGGCGGGGAGGACCATCATTTCCGGGTCGTTCAGCTCCCCTTGAACCTGGGAATGCCCGAGGCCTTCGCCAAGCCGAATCAGACGTGCCAGGGGGAGTCGGTCAGTTTTCTGGCCGCCGCCGCGAGGTATGGAATCACGGTGATGACCAGCGGTTCCATTCTTCAGGGAAAGGCGTCGGCGAATCTGCCCCCCGTCATCTCCGAAGTTTTTCCGGGATTCGATACGGACGCGCAGCGGGCGATCCAGTTCACAAGGAGCGCTCCCGGCGTCGGCGTGGCGCTCGTGGGGATGCGGCAGAAGGCCCATGTGGAGGCCAATCTGGCGGTGGCGGAAAAACCGCCGGCCACGTTCGAGCAGTTCATGAGCCTGTTTCGCTCCAATGATTAATGGTGTTTAATCCGTCCGGACCGGAGACTCCGGTTCGGGCATACTTCAACTGATCAGTTCTCAAACTTCATAAGCAAGGAGGGGTATTCATGTCGAGACCTTACTATCATCCAAATCCTATTCGAGGCGGCGGGAATGACGCATACACCGGAGTGGATCACGTACTCTCCGAGCCCTGGAAAGAAGAAAGCCATAATGTCCGCCTCGTGGCGCATTCCGACCTGAACGGCTGGGGAGACGCCTTCCAGATTCAGGTGGGCGGCGGAATCTGTTACGTCGCGGCTTCCGGGGTGAACGGTCACGACGGGATGACGATCCTCGACGTGAAAGATCCGTCCAAACCGAAAATCATCAACCAGATTTCGGACAGCCCCGCCGCCCGGACGCACAAAGTCCTCCGGATCAACGACGAGGTGCTGCTCACCAACAGCGAGCTTCGCCCGAAGCTGCGCGCGGAGTACCCGGACGCGATCGGCGGCCTTCGAATTTTCGACAACCGGGACCCCTTCCATCCGAAATTCGTCAACTACATCGAGACGGACGGCTTCGGCATCCACCGGCCGATCTACGATCGCAAGCGCCAGCTTCTCTACAGCTCGGGCTTCAAGGACGGCTACAACGGGAAGGTCCTCCTCGTGCACGACATGAAAGACCCCTGGGCGCCCGAGTTTATCGGCTTCGGTTCGATCCCCGGTCAGAAAGAGGGCGAAGCGCCCTCGTGGGACCCCGAGATCGTGGGCGACGGCGCCTGGGTTCACGAGGGCAACCCCTTCGGCAACTACGTCACCGCCGGCTACTGGGACGCCGGGATCTGCCTGTTCGACCTGACCGATCCCTCCAAGCCCGAGCTCATGTGGCGCCAAAACCCGCACGAGACGCACGGCTGGCCCGGTTGCTACCACAGCTTCCTCGTTCCCGAAGGTTCGGAGTTCGCCCTCGTGACGCACGAGACGACGACCGTGAACTGCGACGATCCGCCCGCGTTCGTCACCTTCTACGACATGCGGAACATTCACGCGCCAATTCCGATCAGCACCTTCATGCCTTACGAGATCGATCCCTACGAGATGCGGCCGGTGGACAAGAAGTGGAGCCAGACGGGCTCGCGCCACGGCGCCCACAACATCTGGCTCGACATGACGAAGGACGACCTGATTTACATCTGCTGGTTCAACGCGGGCCTGCGGGTGGTGGACTGGTCGAACCCCTTCGCGCCGAAGGAGGTGGGCTACTACATTCCCGCCGGGACGAAAGAGCGCGGCTGCCCGCAGAGCAACGACGTCCAGGTGGACAAGGACACCGGCCTCATCTACATGGCCGACCGGTGGGGCCTCGGCCTCCACATCATGGAGTACACGGGATAAGACCCAACCGGTCTGAATTGGCAATGACGAGCGCCCCGGTCCTCAGCGGCCGGGGCGTTTTTCTTTTCAAGCGAGGGGCTTTCTGCCCTTCGGCGGGGTGGTGTAAGTTACCGGCAGTGCCCGGGTGGTGGAACGGTAGACACTAGGGACTTAAAATCCCTTGGCCGGAAGGCCGTGCCGGTTCGAGTCCGGCCCCGGGTACCAGGTTTTCAAGGAGTTCATCAGACTACTTGATTCCTGTTGCAATTGATTTTTGGGCGACTTCGACAGAACTGACTCGGAAAAAGTCAACACGGCAACCCATTTTTCAACCCGGGATCAAATGTTCGCTTTATCTTCTAACTTTCAGCATAGAAATTGGGTTTTCAGGTCCAATCCGATTACTCTAAATTAAAGAGTCACAGGCCGGTCTGAAAAGCGACAAACAAGGATAACAAGAGCATGCAGAAAGCAGGTAGCGACTTCTTCAACGGATCCCGGACCTGCAGATGGGCCCCTATGGCTCCCGCCATTAGGAGGGCCATTGCGATGGAAGCACCCTTGGCAAGAGGTGGGCTCCAGATGCCGATAATGAGCAAAGCGGCAAGAGTGAGCTTCGCTGCTCCAACGAGTTTGCGCATCCAATCGGGAAGGCCGTATTGATGGAACTCTTCAACCATGTTGCGTGCGCCATCCGGGCGCCAGGGTGTTGGTTGTCCTTGTCTGATCAGCCAGACATTGATGATTCCGAGAGCGATTACAATCTGACAAATAACGGCGGCAGTCATCATTTCACCTCCTCAATGCGAATATGTCCGGTCTAATTCCGGTCGTTCAGAAACTCTCCCTTATCTAGAGAGTTCGAGAAAATTACTAGAGCGTTCGAGAAAATTACGGGAAATTGGAG
>CAMYJL010000337.1 GCA_947258645.1 uncultured Nitrospinota bacterium | reverse complement strand
GAAGTGGCGCCCGGCGATGGGCGCCATCGGGGGGCCCGAGCCGATGGCGTGAATCGGGGCCTGGATCGGATCCTCGACGTCCATCACCCCGCCCTGGGAGGTCAGCATGAGCAGCCTCCCCCCGAAACCGGCCTCGGTCAGGCGCTCCGAGAGTCCGCCGAGGTAGCGGTTCATCAGGGGCTTGAGGGAGGCGTCGATGCAGGCCGACGAGGCCCGGCGGTATTCGCGGAGGATGGGGTTCAGGACATGCGAGAGCGTGTAGGGCACGCCCGGCAGGTGCGCTTCGATCAGCTCGCCGATCCGGTTTTCGTGCGCCGGGTTCACGGTGGACCAGAGGAAGCAGACCCCGACCGACGCCACTTTCTTGTCGCGCAGCCCGGAGATGATCCGGATCGCTTCTTCTTCATCCAGGGGATGAACGACGTTCCCCGCCGAGTCGATGCGCTCGGGAATCTCGAAGGTGAGCGCCCGGGGGATATAGGGCTTCGGGAAGGGGACGCCGAAGTTGAACGGCTCGATCCGCCCGCCCTCCCGGACGACCAGAATGTCCGGATGGCCCTTTGTCGTCAGGAAAGCGGTCCGAGCGGTGTTTCCCGTAATGATAGCATTGATGGCGTGGGTGGTGCCGTGGATGAAAAGCTCGCCCCGCGAGAGGAGTTCGTTCACGGAAAGGGAGAGGCTCTCCGCCGCGACCGCCACGACGTCCAGAATCCCCCGGACGGGATCGTCCGGCGTCGTCGCCGACTTGAACATATGGAGGACGCCTTTATCGTCTTCCAGAACCAGGTCGGTGAACGTGCCGCCGGTGTCCACGGCAAAGCGCATCGCGGATCTCCCCCTCTTCGTTTTTCTTTCCGGAACCGGACGCGCACGCCTTCCCGGACGGCAACGCCATCCGGTCCGAATTACGCTAGACGCACTTCGGAAGGACTTCCTTGGCGAACATCTCCAGCGATTCGTCGAAATCCTGGCTCGGCGGATCGATCATGATGCTCTTCACGCCGAAGCTCTCGACCTCCTTGATGCGCTCGACGCACTGCACGGGCGTTCCGGTGATGGTGAAGCGGTCGAGAATATAGTCCGTGATCAGGGGGACGTGCTTGGGATCGCGCCAGTTGCTCACATCGAAGTTGTCGAGCAGGTTTTTGATCTCGGGCTTGTAGGGATCGGGCACCGAATCGAGCGTCATGCGGAAGTTGTGGTGCGCGCGGTTCGCCACGCGGGAGCGGACCTTCTCGCGGGCGTTCGTGCCGTCGCGATCCACCGAGACGACCGCGCCGAAGATGATGTCCATCTCGCCGAGGGAAGAATCCCTGTTCGCGATTCCGTTGTTCAGGTGGGTCATCACCCAGTCCACCGTCTCCTTGTAGACGCCAGAGCCGACGATGACGCCGTCGGCGATCTCGCCCGACATCGCGAGCATCTTGGGGCCTTCGGCGGAGGTGTAGATGGGGACGTCGCGCTTGCTCCAGATGTTGACGTTCACGCCCGCGGTGTACTCGATCGATTCGCCCCGGACCAGGCTGCGGATGCGGCCTATCGAGCTGCGCATGGTGGCGAGCCGCGCCATCTTCTTGCCCAGGGTGTAGACGGGCGTATCGCCCGAGCCGATGCCGAAGAGCAGGCGCCCGCCCGAGAGTTCGTCCAGGGTGGCGGCGGCGCTGGCGGCGACGGTGTCGTCGTGGAGGACCGGGTTGGTGACGCCCGGGCCGATCTTGATGGAGGATGTGGCCTGGATGCCGACGGCGAGGGCGACGTTGTGGTCCCGGCAGGTGAGGTGGCTCTCGGCGATCCAGACCTGATCGAAACCGCTGTCTTCCGCAAATTTGGAACGCTTGGCAATCTGATCCAGGTTATCGGGCACCAGGTGAAGGCTGAAACTTACTCCCATGTCGTAACTCCTTAAAAGTCAGCGCAGTATTAAGGCTGAAAATATATTGGAAATCTTCCCGGGAATGATCGGGGAAGGCATATTCCGACGAACCGCCCGGGGGGTCAACTCCGGCGGGCATTTCTATCCACCCGAAGGGCCGTTCGGCTCGAGGATGACCTTGATCGCGCCCTCGCGCTTTTCCTCCATCATCAGGAGGCCCTCCACCGCCTCCTCCAGCGGAACGCGGTGGGTGAGCATGGGCTCGAGGTTCAGCTTCCCGGTCTCGATCATCCGGAGGCATTCGGCGAACTGGCCGGCGTAGCGCCCGCGCGCGCCCTTGATGACGATCTCGAGGCGGCGGACATCCTCGGCGGGGATAGAGTTCTGCTCCCCGGCGAAGACGCCCATGACGACCACGGTGCCGCCCCGCTTCACGATTCGGCAGGCCTCTTGAAGCGTCGCGTCCTGGGTGCCGCCGACGGCCTCGATCACCTTGTCGAACCCGGCGCCCCCGGTGATCTCCGGCGCGCGCTCGGCCAGGCTTTCCTTCGTGATGTCCACGATCGCGTCCGCGCCCATCTCGCGCGCCGCCTCGAGGCGATAGCCCACCGAGTCGGAGATGGCGACGAAGGCCCCCTCCGCCTTGGCGGCGGCGAGGGCGCACAGGCCGATGGGCCCCGCCCCCTGGATCGCCACGCGCTCGCCCGCCCGCACCCCGCCCACGTCGTGCACGGCGTGCCAGGCGGTCGCCATCGTCTGCATGACCGAGCCCACAGCGTAGGAGACCCCCTCCGGAAGGCGGACGACACATTCGGCCGGGACGCGGACGTATTCAGCGTAGGCGCCGTCCAGCGTGTTGCCGATGGACTGGAGCGAGGTGCAGAGGTTGGGCCGGTTCGAGCGGCAGAACTCGCACTCGCCGCAGGTGATCAGGTTCTCGACGCAGCAGCGCAGGCCGGCCCCGATATCGCGCACGCTCCCGCCCACGGCGATGACCTCTCCCGCGAACTCGTGGCCGAGGACGACGGGAAGGTTCACCCCCTTGAAGAGGCCGCGCCAGGCGTGAATGTCCGTTCCGCAGAGGGCGCAGGCGCGCACCTTGATCAATACGTCATTCGGCCCCGTCTCGGGGATGAGCCGATGGTCCGCGACGATCCGGTTCGGCTCCTCGAGGACCATCGCGGCCATTCTGTCCGGCAGGTTCGTTGTCATGATCGTTCCTTACACCATCGCGGCGCCGCCGTTCACGTCGAGCGTGGCGCCGGTGATGTAGCTCGCCTCGCGGCCGCAGAGGAAAACGACGGCGGCGGCGATTTCGTCCGCCTCGGAAAGGCGGCCGACGGGGGTGGTGCGCTCGATGTGGCGCAGGCGCTCCTCGGTTCGGATGTTCAGGGTGCGCGGCGTCCGGACGTTGGCCGGGGCGACGGCGTTGACGGTGATGCCGTGGGGGCCGAGCTCGCGCGCGGCCTGCCGCGTCAGGCCGAGGACGCCCGCCTTCGCCGCCGTGTAGTGCGGCGGGTTCGGGTTGATGCCGCTCCGGGCGGCCAGGCTGGAGAGGGTGACGAAGCGCCCGTAGCCCCCTTCGATCATGAGCGGCGCGGCCGCCTTCAGCAGATAGAACATCGACTTCAGGTTCGAATTCACCACGCCGTCCCAGGCCTCGACCGGACAATCGAGAAGACTCACGTATTTTGGAAATCCGCCCGCGCTGTGAATGACGACATCCAGGCGGCCGTTTTTCTGATGAAACGCTTCCATCGCACTCCGGGTGGCCTCAAAATCCGTGAGATCCACGACGGAGGCGGTCGCGTCGCCGCCCTCTTTTTGAATGGAATCCGCCACCTCCTTCGCGCCTTCCGCGTTGAAGTCCATCACGCAGACCGACGCGCCGCTCCGGGCCAACCTCCGCGCGCAGGCCTCGCCGATGCCGGTGGCGGCCCCGGTGACGATGGCGCTCTGGCCGGTAAAATCCTGACTGGTATCGTTCATGAAATCAGACTTTCCTCATTCGCATCGTGAAAGAAGGACGGAGGGACCGATGCCGATCCCTCCGTCCGCGATGAACCTCGCTTATTTCTGCATCTCGAGAATGCGGTTGATGAGGGCC
>CAMYJL010000336.1 GCA_947258645.1 uncultured Nitrospinota bacterium | reverse complement strand
AGTTCAGCGTAATGGCCCGCAAGGCGATGTATGTCGGGACGGCCTACGCGGCCGCACTCGTGACGGTCCTGATCGGCATCCCGATCATGATGGTGCTGTCCTTCATTTTTTCTTCCTGGGAAAAGCTCACGCTCGAGGCTGCTCTGTGGTTTGCCCTGGCGGGCATGCTCGCTCCTGGGATCGGGCGCACGCTCGTTTATCTCAGCATCCGCTACATCGGCGTGGGACGGGCCATGCCCCTCATGGCGCTCACCCCGTTCACCGCGATGGTGGCGGCGGTGATCTGGCTGGGCGAGCGGCCCGGGCCGGCTGTCCTCGGAGCGACGACGTTCGTGGTGGCGGGCTGCGCGCTCCTCGCCATGAAGCCGGAGGGAGACCGCGACTGGCGACGGGTTCATCTCCTCATCCCCTTCGCCCAATCCGTCGCGGTGGCGTTTGCCGCCGTCGTCCGGCGCCATTCGCTTCTCCTGTTTCCCGACTATATTCTCGGCTCCACGATTGCCTCCCTCGCCGCTCTGCCGGTGATGCTGCTTTTCCAGCCGTTTCTTCCAAAGAAAGAACGCTTCCGGATCGATCCGGGAAAGCTCGGAATCTTCATCGCCTGCGGGCTGGTCAATACGATGGCTTTTTTTTCCTTCTTCGCGGCCTTTCAGTTTGGCCAGGTGTATTTCGTCATGCCGGTGGGCTTTGCGGCGCCTTTTTTTGCGCTGATATTCTCGCGAGTATGGCTTAAGGAAGAAGAGCCGCTGACCTGGCAGAAGTGGGCCGGGGCGGTAGCCCTGTTCGCGGGGGTCGTCATCGTCGCGATGAGCGCCCCCTGAGGCGGCGTTTCGGCCCTCCTCTCCACGTTTTTGCTTTGCTCTCCGTGCGATCAATGGAAAAATGGCGGGGTTCGCGTCTCCGCCGCCCGGAGCCCGGTTTCATGTCTCCCCCCCGATCGCCGGTATCGAAGGAGAAAGCGCTTGCGGTGCTGGGCCTCCCGCCTGGCGCCGGCTATGAGGATGTCCGCCGCGCCTACCGGCGGCTCGCCTTCGAGTATCATCCCGACCGCCATGAGGGCCGGTCGGAGATGGAGGGCCGCTTCAAACAGGTTGGCGAGGCGTACCGGGCGCTCATCGAGGAGGGAGTGGAAAAAGAGGCGTCCGCTCCCGGCTCGCCGCCCCGGAAAGGGCGGGATCTTCACTACGATGTGCAGGTGGATTTCATGATGGCAGCCTCGGGCGGAGAGGTGAGCGTGCGGATCAAAAGGCCGTTTCCCTGCCCTGTCTGCGACGGGTTTGAGCCCGAGGGGTGTTCCGCCTGCGGCGGGGAGGGGTCGGTGCTGGAAGAGGCGCTCGTGGGTGTGCGGCTGCCTTCAGGGCTGGAGGATGGCGAAACGGTCCGCGTTGCCCACGAGGGGGCGCCGGGCGAATTCGGGGGCGCGCCGGGGGATCTGGTTCTCACGGTCAAGAGTGCGCGGCATCCCGCGCTCGAGAGGCTCGGCCTAGACGTGCACAGCGAGGTGGCCGTGCCGCCCTTCCGCCTGAAGAGGGGCGGTCCCGTGCGCGTGTTCACGGTCAAGGGCGGGGCGCAAACCGAGATACCGCCCGGGACGCCCTCGGGGCGGACCTTCCGCCTGCAGGGGTGGGGGGTCGAGCGCACCCGCGGCGGAAGAACGTTTCGGGGCGATCACATCGTCCGGATCGTTGGGATGCCGGGCGAGTCGGAAGACTAGCCGGATGACTGAAAGCGGCCGGGCTAAATGTCCTCGACGAGTTCCCACAGCGTGCCCATGCTGCTCTTGGGCTGAATGAAGGCGACGAGATGCCCGCCGAAGCCGGGCCGGGATTTCTCGTCAATCATCTCGAACCCTTGCGCCTTGAGATCGGCAATCACGCCGTCGATGTTCTTCACGTCGTAGGCGACATGGTGAAGGCCCTCGCCGCGCTCCCGGATGAACTTGTCGAGGGCCGTACCGCGCTTGAGCGGCGAGATGGGCTCGATGAGATCGCCCCCCAGATCGAGCATGGCCAGATCGGTCGCGCCGTCTCTCGAGGTCTCGCGCGCGAGCAGTTTCGCCCCCGCTTTTTCATAGAGCGCGATGGCGGCGTCCATATCCTTCACGGCGATTCCGATGTGATGAACTTTGTTGAACATTGCGGTCTAACCTCCTGAAAATAGGTGAAATAGAATTACCGTTCGTCGACTTCTGCCAGCCACACGCCGTCATCGCCGTCCGTTTCCCTGACGCGGACGTTCACCCGCTCGGCCCGTGCGGTGGGGACGTTTTTCCCCACGAAATCCGGCCGGAACGGAAGCTCCCGGTGCCCCCGGTCGACCAGTACGGCGAGCCACACCCGGTGCGGACGCCCCAGCTCCGTGAGGGCGTCGAGGGCGGCCCGCACGGTGCGTCCGGTGAAAAACACATCGTCTATCAGGACGATCTCCTTGTCCGAGATGTCGAAGGCGATCTCGGTGGGGCCGAAGATGCGCTGGTCGTCCGGATGGTCCGTATCGTCCCGGTGAACGCCGATGTCGAGGGTGCCCACGGGCGGGTCGATATTTTCCATCTCCGCGATGATCCCCCCGAGGCGGCGGGCGAGCGGGTCCCCGCGCGTCCGTATTCCGATGAGGGCAAGTTCGGAGCCGCCCCCGCATTTTTCGATGATCTCCGAGGCCATCCGACCGAGGGCCAGATCGATATCGCGTCCCTTCATGATGACGGTCTGACCGTTTCCGGAACTGCTCAACGCTTACCTCCTGAATCAAAAAAGGGACGCATCCCATCGGGCTTCCCGCCGTAGGTGGTCTCCCATTCTCCCACGGCGGTATCGCCGGGCGAAACCGGGCGGCTCAGTTTCCGCCAAAGCGCTGGCGCACGTAGGCCTCGGCGTCTTCTCGCGTCCGGACGCGTCCTTCGAGCTGCTCGTCCTCCAGGGCCGTCAGAATCTCCCGAAAGAGGGGCCCCGGCGAAAAGCCCAGGGCGGCGAGGGCGTCCCCGTCCAGCAGGCGGGCGGGGCGAAGCGCCTCTTGACTGATCTCCTCGAGCTTCGTTTGGCAGAATTCATAGGTGGCGAGGTCTCCGTGGCTGGCCAGGCAGTCGATCCGGTGGAGCTCCAGAAGCTCGGTGAAATACGGCTCCCGGAGAAGGCGCTTGAGCCGGCTGGGCCGCATCTTTTGGACATCCATGAATTTCATATGGTTTTTCACCAGCTCGAAAATGCGGTTTTTCCTCCCTCCCGGCATCTGGAGCCGCTCGCAAATCTCCTCGGCCATGCCGGCCCCCGCCGCCGCGTGGCCGTTGAATCGGATGCGGTCGGTCTCCGAGCGCGTCACCGGCTTGCCGACATCGTGCAGGAGCGCAGCCCAGGCGAGCGCCTCGCTCGGATCGTGCAGGCGGGCGAGCATGAGTTTCACATGGGTCCAGAGGTCGCCCTCGGGGTGAAACTCGGGCGGCTGCGCCACGCCCGCCATCGCCGCGGCCTCGGGGAGAACTTCCCCGAGAAGGCCCGAGTCCATCAGGAGCTGGAAGGCCCGGTCGCTTTGCCCGCCGGTGAGCATCATGGTGAGCTCATCGCGGATGCGCTCGGCGCTGGTCCGCCCGATGCGGGATTTCAGATCTTGAATCGCGGCGAAGGTGTCCGCCTCGATCTCGAAGCCGAACCGGGCGGCGAAGCGCACCGCCCGCAGCATGCGCAGGTGATCTTCCTCGAAGCGGAGGCGGGGGTCGCCTATCGCGCGGATGCATTTTCGTTCGATGTCCTCCCGCCCGCCCACGTAGTCGACGATTTTTTTGTCCAGCGGGTCGCAGAACATGCCGTTGATGGTGAAGTCCCGCCGGCGCGCGTCCTCCTCGGGGCCCGCCGGGTGGACCGCCGTGGGCCGGCGGCCGTCTTCATAGATGTCGTCTTTGCGGAACCGGGCCACCTCGAAAACTTCATCTTCCATGATGAGTCTTTGCGGAACCGGGCCACCTCGAAAACTTCATCTTCCATGATGACCCGGACAACGCCGAATTTCGCCCCGACGGGAACCGTATGCGCGAACAGTTTCATGACGGCATCCGGCCCGGCGTCCGTGACGACGTCCCAGTCTGCGGGTGTCCGGCCCATCAGGTGATCGCGGACGCACCCCCCCGCCAGAAGGGCCCGATGGCCGGCTTCTCGGAGCGTTTGGATAATCTGAAGCGCCCCCTCGGGGGGACTGATTTCGGACATGCCGGGTTCACTCCCGATTGGCGCCGGAGCGGCGGATTGGCGATCTCCGGGAAACGATAGCGAATTATTCATCTTCCTTCGAGGGCTGCCGGCGGATGGGGTCTTCCCGCGGCGGCCGGTTGCCGCCCGTCGGGGGGCTCTGATAGCGTAGCCGGCGGTAGAGGAGAGGCGAATGCGAACCGCGGTTGTTCCGGTTTTTGTCCTGCTCACGGTGATTGCGGCGTCTTTCCCGGTGATGGCGAAAACGCACCGGGAGGCGCTTATCCAGCGTGGCCTCGAGGCCACCGCCCGGGGTCGTTACGAAACCGCGCTGAAGGATTTCCGGAAAATCGTGGACGACGCTCCGGGCGAGCCCGAGGGCTATTTTTTCCTGGCGTCGGTCTACAATGTGCTGGCCGGCCATTTCGAGCTTCCCCCCTACCGGGAAGGTTTCGAGGAAAACAGCCGGAAGGCCCTCGCCATTTCGGAAGGGCGGATCAAGAAAAATCCGGACGACGCGAAAGCGCATATGATCGCGGGTCTCACGATGGGCATGCTGAGCATGGATTCGGTGAGGCGGAAAAGCTACATCCGGGCCTTCCTGCGGAGCCGGAAGACGACGAAATATCTCGAGAAATCGATAGCGCTGGACCCCGGGATGGACGACGCCTACTACGCGCTGGGTCTTTACTACTTCTGGCGGGTGCGGGCCAAATGGTTCCGGTTTCTCTCTCCCCTGCTCGGAGACTCGGCCGAAAAGGGGCTCGGCTACATCCGGCGAACGGCCGAGCGGGGAAAGTGGCTCCGCGATCTGGCCCGGATCGAGCTGGTGTATGCGCTCTATGCGGAAAAGGAATTCGAAGAGGGGCGCCGCCTGGTGGCCTCGCTCATCGAGCAGTACCCCGAGCAGCCCCACTACCGGTTCGCCTTTGCCGAGAGCTATTACACCGAGAAGAAATACGAGCGCGCCAAAAGGGAGTTCCGCCTTGTGCACGATCACCTGAAAAAAAAGGGCGACAAGATATCGCGGCTTTATGCGAATTTCGCCGAATGGCGGATCGTGCGCTCGGATTACGCGCTCAAAAATTATCCAGCGGCCGGGCGGGGGGCGCTCCGCTTCCGGGACCGGCCCGATATGGGCTCCCCCCTGCTGAGGGCGGTGCGCGAGGCGGCGGAGAAGCTCCTGGCCGAGATGAACGGGGGGGAATATTCTGCCACCAAGAGGATACTTCCCCCGCGCCGGTACGATTGACGGCGGGAGTTGTTTAGAATAGCGGCGTGCGTTGAGAAGCGGATTCTTTCTTTCCCATTCCATCCATAGAGCGAGGAAAGCCATGAAAGCGGTATTCGTGCACGAGTTCGATTTGGCTGTCGGCATGCAGGTGGACGAGGTGGAAGACCCGAAGCCCGCACCGGGCGAGCTGCTCGTCAAGACGGGCGCGTCAGGCGTGAACCCGGTGGACGTGGCCATCCGCGCGGCCAGGCACCCCTACGCGAAGATGGTGACGCCCCCCTATATCCCGGGCGCGGAGGCGGCGGGCGAGGTCGTCGCCCTGGGCGAGGGCGTCGAGGGGTTCAAGGTGGGCCAGCGGGTCTACGGCCGGGTGATGGGGGGCGGTTATGCCGAGCTGGTGCGGCTTCCCGCCAACACCGCCGCCGAGCTCCCCGACAGCTACAGTTTCGAAGAAGGCGCGGGACTCACCGTGCCGTTCTACACGGCCTGGAACGCACTCGTGATCAAGGCCGAGGCCGGCGCGGGCGAAACCGTTCTCGTTCAAGGCGGCGCCGGGGGCGTGGGCATGGCCGCCATCCAGCTTGCCAAGCGGATGGGCTGCCGGGTGTTCGCCACGGTGAGCTCGAAAGAGAAGGGGGACTTCTGCAAGAGCCTGGGCGCGGACGAGACGATCAACTACCGCGAGGAGAACTTCGCCGAGCGCTGCATGGAGCTGACGGGCGGGCGCGGGGTGGACATCGTGGTCGA
The DNA here is from genome assembly GCA_947258645.1 of uncultured Nitrospinota bacterium. Classification (GTDB taxonomy): domain Bacteria; phylum UBA8248; class UBA8248; order UBA8248; family UBA8248; genus CAMYJL01. Next base: position 2,117 of record CAMYJL010000336.1, on the reverse strand, counting down.
GCTCAACGCCTGCGATAATTTCGATAAAGATCTCGACGCCATCCGGGTGGACGGCCGCGTCATCGTGATCGGCACGGGGACGGGGAAGGGCCCCACCGCGGAATTCCGCGTGCCCTCGGTCATGACGAAGGACGCCGTAGTCCTCGGCCTCGCCGTCGTGAACCTGATCCCCAAGATGCCGGAGGTGGTCCGCCGCTTCACGCCGATCCTCCGCGAGGGCTCCCTGAAGGTCCATGTCGATCGCTCCATGCCCATGTCGGATTCCAACACGGCGCACGAAGTCGTCCTGGGCGGAAAGTTCCTGGGCAAGGTCGTCCTGACGCCATGAGGGCGATGCGCATCCACGCCTACAGCGACGCCCTCGACGAGCCCATGCGGCTGGACGAGGTTCCCGAGCCCCGGCCGGGGGCGGGGCAGCTTCTGGTCCGGGTTGCGGCTGCAGGGGTCAACCCCATTGATCTGTCGAAGCGGAGGGGGCTCCCGGCGTACGTCGCCACTCTCAAAGTCCCCTGCGTCATCGGCAGCGAATGCGCGGGCGAAGTCGTGGAAACGGGGGAGGGCGTCTCCGGCTTTTCGGCGGGAGACCGGGTATTTGGAAAGGCGGTGCGCTCCGAAGCCTACGCCGAATTGGGGGGGGGGGGGGGGGCTCGGCATCGCGACCATCCAGCTGGCAAAAGCCTTGGGTTGCCGCGTTTTCGCGACGGTGAGCTCAAAAGAGAAGGCGGACTTCTGCAGGCGCCTGGGCGCGGATGAGACGATCAAATACCGGGAGGAAGACTTCGCCGAGCGCTGCAAGGCGTTAACCGATGGCCGGGGCGTGGACGTCATCGTCGAGATGGCCGCATGCGACAACATCGACCGGGACCTCGACGCGGTCGCCTTCGCCGGGCGAATCGTCATCGTCGGGATGGGAACGGGGAAGGGCCCCATGGCGGAGCTCCGCGTGCCCGGCATCACCCGGAACGGACCGTTCATCACCGGCATCTCGGCCCGTACGCTGGAGGCGGTGCTGCCCGAGGCGCTCCGCCGCATGGCGCCCATGTGGGAGGCGCATCGGTTCCGGGTGCCGGTCGCCCGCGAGTTTCCGCTCGCCGGGGTGAACGAGTGCCACGAGCTTCTTGCAAGCGGAAAGTTCATGGGAAAGCTCGTCCTCGTTCCGTCATCTTGAGTTCAATTTTGATTTCATAACCAGGGGGGGGATCGTTCATGAAAGCAGTCAGCGTTCATCAATTTGGACTGGATCAACCGATGGTGATGGAGGACGTTCCCGACCCCGCGCCGGGGCCGGGGCAGATTCTGGTGAGCGTCCGCTCGGCGGGGGTGAACCCGCTCGAAATCTCCCTTCGATCCGGAAACAACCCACGCGCCCGGGGGATGAAGCTGCCCTACGTCTGCGGGACCGACGTGGCGGGCGAGGTCGAGGCCGTGGGCGAGGGGGCGGAGGGTTTTTCCCCCGGCGATCGGGTGTGGGGCCGCACCGCGGGCGGCGCCTACGCGGAAAAGGCCGTCCTCGCCTCCGCGACGACGGGCCATCTTCCGGCGGGGATGAGCTTCGCCGAGGGCGCGAGCCTTCCGATTCCGCTGCTCACGGCCTGGAACGCGCTGGTGATCAAGGGAGAGGCCGGGCCCGGCCAGTGGGTGCTCGTCCAGGGCGGCGCGGGCGGCGTGGGCCAGATGGCGATCCAGCTCGCCCGGCAGATGGGCTGCCGCGTTCTCGCGACGGTGAGCTCGAAAGAGAAGGGCGATTTCTGCCTCGAGGCGGGCGCCGGGGCGGTCATCAACTACCGGGAAGAAGACGTTCCCGCCCGGGTGATGGAACTGACCGGCGGCCGGGGCGCCGAAGTCGTCGTCGAGAACGCCGCCTGCGACAATCTGGCCTCGGACCTTTCTCTCGTCGCGATCGACGGAAGGATCGTCGTCGTCGGAACGGGCACCGGAAAAGATGGCGACGTCACCATCCCCATCCGCGCGGCGATGGGGCGCGACGCGCGGATCGTCGCGCTCTCGTCGGGCTATCTCACCCCGATGATGCCCGGCATCCTCCGGCGGCTCGCGCCGGTTCTCGAGAGCGGCGCCATCCGCCCCCACGTCGGGGAGGCGCTTCCGCTCGAGGGTGC
>CAMYJL010000335.1 GCA_947258645.1 uncultured Nitrospinota bacterium | reverse complement strand
ATCGTCTCTTCGATCCACGTCCTGAATTCTTCGGCCTCATCGAACAAGGCGTCGAACTTCTCCTGAACGGACGCGACCCGACCCTTGACCTCTTCGTAAACGCTCATGGGAAATACTCCTTTTCAATTCTTGTTCAATTCAGGCGCGGACCCGCCGCCAGCGGAAGGGCGCCTCCAGATGGGTTTCGGGACCGGCCGCGCTCCCGAGGACGGCGAGCACCGCCCGGAGCACGAGAAGCTGGGCGTCTTTCGCGCCCGCCTCCCCGATGGGTTGTCCCATCCGGAAGCGGAGGTAGACCGAGCGCGAGGCGCCGGTATGAAACGTGATCTCCGGGCGCAGCGTGACGGATACGCACGGGATCCCGGCTTTTTCGATCCGGCCCTGCATCAGACCGACGGTCTGATGGCACATCGGTCAGCCCGGTGTCAGGAGGACGGCGTCCGTGCCCGCCTCGAGGAGCTTCTCCGCCACGCGCGGGCCGGTCTCTTCGAGGACCTTCTCCATGGCCGGGACGAAGCCCATCATGCCGATGTGAAGGGGGGCCACCTCGCCGATATCACCCGCTTCGGCCAGATCGCGCAGCCGCCCGAGGGGGAACATGACGTTGGGGTCCTTGTCCGCCTCGGTGTGATCGTAGTGGCTGTGGCTGAAGCGGATGTCGGCCTCGTCGGCGTCGCCGGGGATTTCGCGGAAGCTCCAGTCCCCGTCGCGGGACATCAGGTCGAAGGGCGGCTGGCCCTTCAGATGCGCGCCGCCGGAGGTCAGGAGGGCGACCCGGCACTCCGACAGGGGCTTTTTCATCGGGGCGAAGGCCTTTTCGGGATTCGGGACGAACCGGCCGTCCTTGTGGGACTTGGCGATTCTCGCGATCCAGCCGTCGAAGCGCTCCTGGTTTATTTCGTTTACGACAAAGGGCTTGAGCTTCCAGTCTGTCATCAAGCGTACCCCCGTTGCTGGACAAGGCAGGGGCCGGCCCCGCCGGAATTGGATTTTTTTTACTCGGATGAGCGTGCCGCGGATAGATATTTCATTGTAAGTTTATTATGCCGCTCAATTTTTGTTCTTGGCAGCACTCGCCATCGCGTTCCTGTCCTACTTTCTCAGTAGCATCATTTTATTAGTTGTCTTTGTAGTACTTGCTGCATTCTCGGTAGCACTCCATTTTTGGTTGACAATTTGAGTTAGTAAGGCATTCCGTTTAGAAAGTGAGCATGGGACCAAATTAGCACATTTCAAACACAGGGAATCCTGCTGTCACCTATTGGATAGGAAGATTGTTGAATTAAGATTCCCCGTGTCAATGTTGTTTTTAGGGCGAATTACTAATTTTAGCCGAAATTCTAGATATTTTTGTTTCAGTCCAATTTTTAGACAGGACTGGGTTCTCACAAGACATCCCGCTCATTCCTCCGAAAACACCATCGTCTTGGCACGGCGCTGCTGCGCCAGCTGCCTCATGTCCTCTACTTGATCGAACTCGTCAACGATTTCCTTCCCAAGGATCTCTTCCAGCACATCCTCAAGGGTGATGAGTCCCGCAACACCTCCATATTCGTCCAATACGATAAAGAGTTGCTCCTTGCGCTCGAGAAACGAGAAGAGGGCCCGGTCGAGCGTGATGGTCTCCGGAATAAAGTGAATAGGCCTCATGAGCGCTTCAAGCGTTCGCTCCGTCTCCTTCTGGGCCGCAGCGTGAAGAACATCGCTCCGCAATACCATGCCGCCGATATCCTCCATTTCCTTGAAATACACCGGAATCCGGCTGTGAGTGAAGAAGGATTCCTGTCGCAAGACTTTTTTGACGGTCGTCGTGCTTTCAAATGAGGTCACGACGGTACGGGGGGTCATGACCTCCTTCACCTTGCGAAACCGAAGGGTCACAATATTCCGAATCAAATCGCCCTCCAGATTTTTGATCATCCCCGTATTGACACCGATTCTCGCCATCGCCAAGATTTCTTCGAGAGAAAGCGGCGAAATTTCAGAACTCCGCGTAATCAGTTTGGTCGTCAACCCGCAAAGCCAGACTGCTGGCTTCAACAGGAAAACCACAGCCTGCAAAGGGCGCGCAATGATCGGCCCCAAAGCCCGGCTGTACAAGACTCCAGCGGTCTTGGGAATCACTTCGGAGAGCAGGAGAATGGCCAGTGTCAAAGCACCCGAATAGAATCCCACCCACCGGCTCCCCATCACTTCGGCCGCCGTCACGCCCGCCATGGTAGCACCGGCGGTATTGGCGATGGTGTTCAGGGTAAGAATTGCCGCGATTGGCTCATCGACGTTTTCGCGAAGTTTCTTCAGGATCCGCCCAGCGCTACGACCTTTGTGTTCCAAGGACTCGATATATCCCTCAGGAAGGGAATAGAGAATAGCTTCCATGAGCGAGCATAGGTGAGAGACGCCTACGACGAATATGGTGATGATGACCAGCTCAATCATGAAATCCAGTCTCCTCTGGTGGGGGGGGAGATCTCAAGGAAACGGCGTGGATTGGCGCATGAAATTCCAAGGGGTGACGGCGTCCTGTCCAAAAAACCAATCGAATTCTAAGTTCCTTTAACCCGACATTTCCCATATGCCTTCATGTTTGAATGAATCCTACAAAAATAGACTATATAGTCTCAAATACAAATGATAAATACACATTTATTCATTCCTGAGTGACCGATTCAAAGCTAAAAGGTATTGTTTTTAAATTCTATTCCCGTCTCCAACCTGTTTTTCTTCGTAAGGGCGTATTTGGACAATAGGTCTTCCGCTAACAGCAATTTCGTCTCTGTGTCCTGGTGTCCCTGCGGTCACGTGGGATAGGCCAATTGCCTGCGGTTCGTGATCAGGTAGAGGATTTTTTCAAACAACGCTCGGGGCAACGCCACCTCGGCCAGCTGGAATGTGACGTAGCACCCGTGCCTGACAACTTTCGCCCCAATCTTGATCAGAATCTCCCTGAGCGTGGTGAGTGGCCCGTGCTGAACTTCGTTGGAGGGGTAGGCCCCGGGCCGGTGAGCTTCGTCTCATTTCCCTCGTGATGCGAGTCATACGGAAAATCGCCGCCACCACCGATATTGATATCAGCAGCGGGTTTTTCTTCGTTGATAAGGAGGCTGAGCGATGTTTTGTGAAAGCGAATATCTCACCAGACCGTTTGCGTGGTCTCTCGGGTTTATCGCCCGGCTCAAGAAAATCGCCCTGATCGTGGGGATTCTTGTCGGGATATCGCCGTCTCCTTTGCAAGGCGCAGCCGATAGGGCCGGAAATATCGAGAGGGCCGTCAAAACCGCCGTTTACACGGTGCGTGAGGCGGGGGGCGGCCCCGGCGAGATGGGCCGGGCGGCGGGAAGCGCCGCAAGGCAATTCGTCGGGCGCCTGGCCCGGGAAATTGAGGAAGTGGGCAGAAAAATCTCCGGGCTGTCCGCCGTCGGATCGAGTGTTCCCCAGTCGCTGTTGGATGAAATCGACGAGAAAAGGTTTCAGGCGGCGCGTTTAATCGAGCGGATGATCATGTCGGTGGGGCTCGTCGCCAGACAGGCCGGCGCGAATCCCGCCGAAGAGGGGCATGCGATCGGTACGGCGCTCCGGGAGATGCCGGACAGCCTTCAGAGAATTCTCTATGTGCCATTTGAAGGGCGGATCAAGACGTATCTGGACGCCAGAGGAAGGCTCCTGAGCCCCCGCGAGCAGGGTCTTTTGATGGGGACCGCGATGCTCGTGTATGACCGGGACTGGGAGTACGTGGCGTCCGTCGCCGGGAAATCCGTCTATGAAGCGGGTGGCACCCGGGCGGACATGGAATCGGTCATTATGTCCATCTTCAAGGAGTATGAGTTCTAAAAAAACACCGTTTTTGAAGCATAAAGGGCGCGGCGCCGAACCGGACATCTTTCGGCGCCCCGCTTTTTTGTCCGCAAAGGTGCTGCGATGACCGGCACTCAGTGATCATCAGAAACCGTACAGCTCCTTGCAGCATGATCGGCGACCTGGAGCAGATC
>CAMYJL010000334.1 GCA_947258645.1 uncultured Nitrospinota bacterium | reverse complement strand
CCAATCTGGAAAAAGAGATACAAAAGGGCCATGTCCAGGGACCGCTTCATGGGATTCCCGTGGCGATTAAAGATCTCTTCGACCTAGAAGGATTTCCCACGACTGGCGGCAGCCGAATCCTGAAGGATAACGTCTCCACAGGGACCGCGGAGTGTGTCCGCCGCCTCATCGAGGCGGGAGCCGTGATCATCGGGAAAACCAACCTTCAGGAATTCGCCCGGGGGGGAACGGGGGCGAACTCTTTTTTCGGCCCCGCACGAAACCCCTGGAACCCGAATCACACCCCGGGCGGGAGCAGCAGCGGATCGGCCGCGGCCGTGGCTTCGGGAATGGCGGTGGCCGCGCTCGGCTCCGATACAGGGGGATCGGTACGGCTTCCGGCGGCGTACTGCAATCTTTCGGGTATCCGCTCGACCTATGGACGTGTGAGCCGGGCGGGCGCGATTCCCCTGGGGCTTAGCTTCGACAATGTCGGGCCCCTCGCCCGAACCGTCGAGGATGCCGCGATTTTGCTCCAGGCCATTGCGGGCCCCGATCCGGCGGACCCTTCCACGGGTTTGTCCCCGGCGCCCGACTTTCGGGCGGAATTGGATCGAGGTGTGGAAGGATTTACTTTTGGTGTGCCCACAAATCATTTTTGGCCGGGTCTTGACCCCGAGGCGGAAGAAATTGTCCGGGAGGCAATCGCCGCATTCGAAGAATTGGGCGGAAAGCTGGTGGAAGTAGAAGTTCCGTGGGCAAAGCTCGGCCAGATCGCTTATGCGGCTGTCGTCGGTCCCGAGAGCGCCGACTACCATCGGGTTCATCTTCGGGAGCGGCGAGAGGAGTATGTCTCTCCCGGAGCCGATTTTTTCGAACAAAGCCTGTTCATCCCGGGATGGCGTTATGTACAGGCCCAGCGGGCGCGAACACTGTTCATCCACCAGGCGGCGGAGTTGTTCCGCCAGGTAGACGTGATTTTGACCCCGACCTCGGCCATCGCTCCGCCTACCATCGAGGACTGTCTGGACGGGATGAAAGTTTGGGGCGCCATCAGCGACTGCACCGCGGCATTCAGCACCATCGGGAATCCGGCGCTTCAGGTTCCCTGCGGATTCACCAAAGCCGGACTGCCCGTCGGCCTCCAGATCGCAGGAAGATGGGGGGAGGAGTCGCTGATCCTCGGAGCAGGCGCCGCTTTCGAAAAATCGAACCCGCTGTGGAAAAAACGCCCTCCCCAGCCGGAAAAAGCCGTGCTCAGCGGGGTCGAACTGGCAAATACGCCCATTTCGACGAATTTACCGGCAAACACACCCATTTCGGCGAAATTACCGGCAAATACGCCCATTTCGACGAAATTGCCGGCAGAAGGAATTTGGTCTCCCCAGGAAATAAACAGGATGGCGGAAGGATTCGGGCACCGCGTTGAGCCAAATCGTCTAAATAGCCTAACAGATGGCGTGAACCAGCTGATGACCCGGCTGGAGGAACTCGACCACCTGGACCTCGGCGATTGCGAACGGGCGGAAACGATCGATTTGCTCCAGTTGAAAACACAGGACGTCCCGCCGCCCTGACGCTGCCGGAATTTTTTTCTGATCCCTGCTTTCTTTTTCGCCATGATGATTTAGAAGGAGACATCCATGCTTCTCAACCGCGAGCGGGCACTTGAGTTCATGAACCGGTTCAACCTCGACGCGCTCCTGGCCACCACGCGCCACAATGTCCTTTATCTCTCCGGCTTCCAGGGGTGGGCGCAATACACATACGGCGATGCCACAACGGAAACCTTCGCGCTCTTTTTCCGGGAGGGCGACACCCCGCCGGCGCTCATCGTCTCCCGCCAGGACGAAACCTATTACGCCAGCACAGGCTCCTGGATAGAAGATGTCCGGGGATACGGCCCCCGGTCGGCGCTGGACATCCCGCCGGGCGAGGGGGGCGCGACGGATGAAGAGCGAAACTACCTGAGCCTCATCGCGGACGATGCGCCGAGAGAAGCAAACGCCGCCGACGCCCTGACGCGCCTTTTGCGCGAGCGCGGGCTCACGAAAGGCCGGGTCGCCATCGACAACGAGGGGGTTCGGCCTGCCACGCGGGCCAAGGTGGAAAATGCGCTGCCTGATGTCTCCTTTCAGGATGGCGCGAATCTTTTTCGCCTGATTCGTCTTCAGAAAACCGCCGAGGAAATCGAGCGCATTCGAGCGGCCGCCGACCTGAACGAGCAGGCGGTCACCGCCTTTCACGAAAATTTTTCGGTGGGGATAACGGAGCGCGAGGTCGCCAGTCACTACTACCGGACCGTTGCGGCGGGAGGAGGAAAATGGAGCTGGTTTCATCTCGGGGGCGGCAGGCGATCGGCCTCAATTTTCCCGCCCTCGGATCGCCCGTTTCAAATGGGAGACGGATTCTTTTTCGATGCCGGCATGCGGCTGAATCACTATTGCGGTGACGTGGGGTGCTGCGGATCGTTTGGCGAGCCAGGCCCCGAGCGGCTCAACCAGTGGAACGCCATCCAGGCGGGCCTGGGGGCCGCCTTCGAAATCATCAAGGCCGGGGTCAAGCCCTCGGAAATCTTCCGCGCCGCGGTTCAGGCGGCGAAGAAGTCGGGGCTTCCAAATTACAACGGCGCTTTTTGCGGCCATACCATCGGAATCGAGGCCCGGGAGCTGCCCTATACGCTGAGCGACCCGGTTCCCCTGCAGGATCCTTTTCTTCCCGAATCATCCGACATCCCCCTCCCGGCGGGCGCGGTGCTTTCCGTCGAGCTGCCCTCGGGCAAGTTCGGGGAAGGAGGCGTCCACGCCGAATACACCGCCCTCGTCACCGAGACCGGGATGGAGCATCTGGGGGAGTCAAAGCGGGTCCACTACGTGGCCTGACGGGTATATCCACCGCCTGCAGACGGTCAAGCGGGCCGCGATGGCGGCCGTGGCGAGTGGGGATTTGGAAGGGCTCAAAGAAGCGCTGGAAGATTCGGAAGTAGACGAGACATTTTCTAAAATTTCAAAAAATCAGTAATATCATTTTCCCTGACAGACATTAGGATGGAGTCGCTATGCCGGGCGGCTCATGGGTGAGGCCAGCAGGTACATCATGACGTGGAGATAGCATGCCTATGACATCAGACGCTTTTCCTTTCAAAGAAATCATTCCACTTATTAACGTGGGCCTTCTCGGGGTTGGGGCACTTTTGGGCATGGTCATACAGTCGTGGATCGACCGGGGAACGACTGCCAGCAATCGTCTTTTTGAAGAACGTCTCAAGACCTTAAACGAAATATGGACAACCCTCATAGAGGTAAAGTTAATCTACGCTCGCAAGATCTCTCTAGGCCACAAAAAGTGGATAGAAAAGTATAAAGACGAAGCAACGGACACGGTCAACAAATTCAGGAATTCGATTGACCGAGCACAGGTTATTCTAGATGCTCCCGTTGTGGAGGCCCTCCGAAATATCGATGGATACCTGCACTCCCTTCTTTTTGATGACAACCAAAAACCAAGTGACTACGCGAAGGAAATAAACAATTTAACGGATCGCTTGGAAAAAGCGGTAGAGAAAAGCATGCGAAAGAAAACGCATAAAATCACACTGAAGCTACCTATCCGGGAAGAGGAGTTGTAGCATCAGGTGCTCTTCCCCTTCGTGATCAGCAGCTCTCCGGCCCGTACGGGCTATTTCCCGCCGCCGACGGTGTAGGTCGTCTCGACCTCTTCCACTAAATAAATGCGTACTCAAAATCGCAAATTGGATTGAAAAATTATTTTGGGCTAGAATTATCCTATCCAAGGAATCAAATGGGAAATGTCGGTTAAATAATTAACATTTCCTACCCCTCGGACGGAGTTAATGATGGAATGCGAGCTGTATTTATTTCAACTAGGTGTCGCACCCATATTTAAAGTCGGAATCTCTAAAGAGCCCACTTCTCGAATTAAAGATATTCAAGGAAGCAATCCATTTAAGTTGTCATTAATCGCAACGTGGAATTTCAAAGATAAAAAAACAGCAAA
>CAMYJL010000333.1 GCA_947258645.1 uncultured Nitrospinota bacterium | reverse complement strand
TCCCACCTCCGGTACGAATCCCTCCCAGATGCCCGATCCGTCCCACCTCGGCTGCAACGGGTGGGTCTCAGCGTTCCCCCCGTTGAAATCGCCCGTGACGGAGACGGCTTTCGCGTTGGGCGCCCACACGCCGAAGTGAGTGCCCTGGGTCCCTCCGGCGGTCAAGCCGTGCGCGCCCAGCTTCTCGAAGAGCCCGAAGTGGCTTCCCTCTTTGAAGAGGTAGATGTCGTGGTCGGTCAAAGGGCTGCTGTCGTATCGCATGGCCGGCATGGGGTCTCCCTAAGGACCTGTCTCAAAGTCTCTCTGATCGGTGCGCGGATTCATTCCGGTTGGCTGCGTTGCTAGCGACTCGACCCCTGCGCTTGCGCGTTCGAGGCGTCCGTTACGACCTTGGGGCGCATTCTACCCGATTTCATGGCTGTCGACGAAAATCCTGCGCAAACGGGCTGCCGTCGCCCGAAATCCGAAGCCAACGGTTTCCTTCTGGGCCCGCTGACCTGGGTTCTGAAACAAAATAAAGATGTGGACGATGACGGATTATTCACCAAAGAGGAAGAAGCCATTACCTGGCGGGTGGTGATGGGGGGCGTGCTCTCCGTCGTGGGGGCATATTTGATCGTTATCGGAAAATGAGAGCCCTCTCCTCGGCGAATGGCGAATTTACCCCGGGATTCGGGCCATTCCCCGCCTTCCCCATCAAGTCAATCCGATCCATTCCGGACACGGGTTCGAACCCCGGGCCGCTTTTCGATTCCGCTTCGCGGTAATAGAATTCGGGCGTTCCCCAGACCTCTCCCCGGGAGGATATTTTCCGGCCTCATCCCGCCGGCCTGACCGGCTTATCGAAATCAGGAGGACCGCCATGATCCAGCCGTTTCAGATCGCCCCAGGCCCCCGAGTGCGTTTTGGCCGCGGCGAAGCCGCCTTCATCGGCGAGGAAGCCCGCGCGCTTGGGATGGAGCGCCCCATGCTTGTCACGGACCCGGGCCTGTCCGCGGCGGGCGTTCTGGCTCCGGTCACGGAAGGCTTCGGGAAGGCCGGGGTGGAATTCGCCCTTTTTGAGCAGGCCGAGCCCAACCCGTCCGACGCGAGCATTTCGCGCGCAAAGGAATTCTACGAAGCGAACAACTGCCGGGGCATGGTGGCGGTCGGAGGCGGCAGCGCCATCGACACGGCGAAGGCCATGGGCGTTCTCGTGACAAACGGGGGAAAAATCAGCGACTACTACGGCGCCGACAAGCCGGCCAAGCGCGTCCCCCCCTTCATCACCGTCCCCACAACGGCGGGCACGGGAAGCGAGGTGACGCGAGCGTCCATCATCACCAATGTGGAACAGAACACAAAGGCGGGCATCCACGCCGACGCCCTGTACGCCGATCTGGCCGTCGTGGATTCCGCGCTTCTCGCCACGCTGCCGCGCTACTTCGCCGCGGGCGCCCTGATGGATGCCCTGACCCACGCCATCGAATCCATCGGCTCCAAACAGTCCAGCCCCTGGACCGAGGCCATGAGCATGCGGGCGGTCGCTTTCATCGGAAAACACGCCCGGCGCTTCGTGGATGACCCGGCCGATCCCGAGTCCGCCGATCCGATCGCCATGGCGGCGACGCTGGCGGGCGCCTCCTTCACCAATACCGGCCTCGGAATCGTCCACGCCCTCACCCACCCCGTCTACAGCTACTTCGGCGGGCATCACGGGACCACCAACGGCATTCTTCTCGCGGACGTCATGGCGTTCAACCTTCCCGTCATGCGGGAGACGTACGCGAGAATGGCGCCCCTTCTCGCCGATACCGGCGGCCCGGGCGGCCCCGGGACCGCCGAAACCGCCATCGAAAGCATCCGCGCCCTCGCCCGGGACATCGGCATCCCCCCCTCGTTGGGGGCGCTCGGGATGACGGAAGAGTATCTGGATCGCATGGCGGAGGAAGCCGCCCAGAGCGCAACGGTCAAGACCAATCCGGTTCACGCTGACGCCCAGGACATGAAAGCGATCTATTCCACTCTGCTGAACTGATGGAATGACAGAAGAATCGACGGGCGCATATCCGATCAAGCGGCTTGAAAGGACTTCATTTTTCCGCTTCCTACTTGCCCTCGGCCGCCAGCGGCGGACTGAATATCTCCACGTATCGGATAGTCGGCGTGAGAAGCTCCAGTTCATGGTGGAGATTCGGAGGGACGTGGACAACCTCTCCGGGCCCGACGATCCGCTCCTCGTCCCCCAGACGGAATCTGGCTTTCCCCTCCAGCAGGTAGATCATCTGTTCGTTGAGGTGGCTGTGCCCGCCCGCCGAAGCCTGATGCCGTTCGATAAGCATCAACTGAAGATTTTTCCCCACAACCACCATCTCGCGCTTTCGGCCGGGCATCTCCTGGGCTTCTATTTCTTCCGGATCGTAAAAAGGCATGTTTTTATCCTGTCCCTGGCGAGTGACCCGCCAGCCGGTTTGCGCCGCCTGAATCGCAACGGGTCATGGAGGCGCTACAGATACGGCATGGAGCGGACGCGCTGGGCCTCGTTCGTCCCCGCCGAGTGGAGAAAGCTCGTCACGTCGCGCAGGTACTTCTCCATCGGCGCCTCGGTCATGTAGCCCATCCCGCCCCAGACCTCCATCGAGCGCCTGGCGATGCGGAAGCAGGCCTCCGAGGCGTAGGCCTTCGCCATGTAGCCCAGCTTCGGGTCGTAGCCCTCGTCCTGCATGGCCATCCAGGCGGCGTGGTGCAGTATCTGGCGCGCGGCTTGGTACTCGATGAAGCAGTCGGCCAGCATGAACCCCACCCCCTGGTGTTCGATGATGGGCTTTCCGCCCTGGACCCGGGTGCGCGCGTGGTCGAGGGCATCTTCATACGCCGCCCGGGCCGGGCCCAGCGCCGTCGCCGCCGATTCGATGACGGAGCCCCGGGAGAAAGATCCCGAGCGGGCCTGCACCCCGCCGCCCACCTCGGTCACCCGGTCGGCATCGGGAACCCGGCAGTTCTCGAAGACGAGTTCGGCGTTCTGGGAGAGGCGCTGGCCCATCTTGTCGTGGACCCTTCCGATGGAGAACCCCTCGGTGCCGGGCGCGACCATGAAGTATGTGACTCCCTTCGAGACGCCCACCTTCGGGTCCGTCCGCGTGACGAGGGTGTAGAGCTTGGCGATTCCGCCGTTGCTGATGAAGTGCTTCATTCCGTTCAGCACCCAGCCGTCCCCCTCCCGGACGGCCTTCATCCGGGCCCCGAGGCCGGGGCTGTCGTGGGGGGTGAAATTCTCCGACCCCACGTCGGGCTCGGTCATGCCCACGGCGAGGTGAAAGCGGTGATCTTCGAGAAAGGCCGGAAGAAAGCGGGCGCGCTGCTCCTCGTTCCAGACGCGGTCGAGGAAGTGGATGATCTTCCAGGTCTGATCGAAAGTAACGGCAACCCCGAGATCCCCCCAGGCGATCTCTTCTCCCACGATGCAAAGGTCCAGGATGTTGGCCCCCGCGCCGCCCCGCTCCTCGGGCAGGGAGAGCGTCCGCAGGCCGAGCCGGCTGCCCTTTTCGAGAACATCCCACGGAAAGCGCTCCGCGGGATCGGCGATCCGCTCCCGCTCCCGCGCAACGGGGCGTATCTCCTTTTCGGCGAACTCGTGGGCGAGTTGCTGAAGCGCGCGCTGGGTCCCGGTGAGCGTAAAATCCAAAACCGGCCTCCTATCCGTTGCATTTTATGAGAACGCAGATTTATCCGATTGATCTGCCTAGCAAAGCCGGGCCGGCTCCAAAGGAGGGAGAAAATAGAAACCCTGATTTCATTGGCACGCCGAGGCCGGACCCAAGTTGAGACAATTCACAAAAAAATATCAGCCACTTGCCGAGTAGCCGTCTGATGATCGGATATGACATTTTGTTAAGGATGGGTCAAAGATCCGGATCCCGAAAAATCTCACGCTCCTTGAGGCGGCTAATGAGCGTTTTGTTTCTTTTATCCATCGCTTTTTTTACCGCCTCCTCGTTCCAGCGATAAAAACCTTTCC
>CAMYJL010000332.1 GCA_947258645.1 uncultured Nitrospinota bacterium | reverse complement strand
GGCTATTCTTTCCTTCGTGTCATTTGCCTGTTGCCGTCGATTCTCAAATCCGAACAAATTCTTTTTCTTCCTACCGGGAAAGGAATTCGACAGGCGAAATGCATCCTGTGGCTCCTCCGGCATCTGTTTCCGGGGAAGGACATTCGGGAGGTCGAACGGGAAGAGACGATGCCCCGTCTCTATGTCCTGAACAAGAGGGGCGCCGAGATTTCGGATTCCATGGGGGGAATGATCGAGAAGTTCCCAGGCTACCGCATGCTTTTCAATCTGCTTGAGGACGATCACCTCGTTCTGTTCTACAAGGCTACCCTCGCCCGAGTGCTCCCCCACCATCTGTTGTATTCGGAGATGCGCCATTGCCAGGAGAGCGAAAGCGGGGAAGTCATTTCTTCTCCGGAAGATATTCTTACACATTCCGCGTTGTCTTCTCCCAATGCGGTAGCCGGATCTCTCCCGGAAATGCCTCTGTCCTTGAGATATGTGGATGCGGCGACCCATGCGATGTCGCGGTTGAAGTGGGCGTTAGTTCTGTTGGCGTTGCCCTTCTATCTGTTCTTTCGGCGCCTGATGAATGGTGTCGCCGGGCCGGTGAAAGACAAGTACAAAGTGGCGATTCCCGTGAACTGGGGTGTTTTCAAAGACTCGGAGGAGAAAGTCCAAGCGAATGTGCGGCGTTTTAATGACGACATGTATCTTTACGGCAAGTATTTTTCGCCGGGGGATGTTCTTCATATTTTTTATGAAAAGCGGATGAAGTGGAATTTGGCGGAAGATCAGGAATCGTGGAAGGAGGCGATGAATAAAAAAAAGATTCCTTTCGTGGAGCAACGCCGGTTTGGCGTAAACGCCGCCCTTCTGCGAATCTCGCTCTGGGCCTCGTGGGAGGCGCTGAAAAAAATATCATCATCGCTACGGACGGGGCCTTTTCGTGTCGAAATGTGGGAGGCGACGGTGAAGGGCATCTACCACTATTTGGAAAAGTGCTACGAGATGGTCAATACCGATTACGAGGTGGACCTGACCATGGATGACTATAATCCCGGCCATGTGATCGGGACCATCGTCGCCAACCGCCATGGCCGGAAACGGGTGGGGGTATCGCACGCGGCATCGCTTTACGATTCTCCGCAATTGTGTTTTGTCCATATTGAAAAGTACGCAGTGTATTGTGACATGTATGTCAATACTTTCCGAGATTTCTGGAAATCGGTTCCTCTTGAAAAAATCGGAAGGGGAACCATCGACTCCATCGTTGAGGAAGCAAGCTGCCGGGAAGCGCACAGGAAGGAGGTTGCACGGTTTTATGGAGATCGAAAATGGGTCGTTTCGGTTTTGATGCCGGGCATTGCGGACAATTCCCTGCTGGGTCAGTGGGACAAGATGTTTCAGGGATTTTGCGAATTCCAAAAGGAAGGCCTGGATTGCCATCTTTTCCTCCGGTTCCGGAAAGTCGAACAAGCTCGGGAGAGGCCGCATATGAGTCGGTTTCTCTCCCTTCCGGAAAAGGATCCTCGAATCATCCTCGATCATGAGAATTTCAATACGCACGAACTCATCGCCGCGAGCGACCTGGTCATTACGGCGAACGCTTCCTTCGGCATCAATGAGGCGCTGGTAGCGGGAATACCGGTGTTCACCTTCGGATACACGATGAAGGAACATCTGTATTTTCCCGATTATGGGCGCGATTTTATCCTGAGGGAGGCGGAGGATGTCTTGAGGACCCTGCGTGGCCTTGAGACCGGTTTTTCGGGATTCGACTGCGACTGGGACCGGCTCCGCAGGGATGCGGACTATTTCCATGATGGGAAAAACAGGGAGCGATTAAGCAGGGTGGTTTTCGACACCTTGCGGAGAGAGCCCGCCGAGGCGGCGGTTCGAGTGTGAGAATTGGGCATCTTTCCCTTTAAAATGACGGGATAATACTTAGATGCACCGGGGTAGCATCAAGGAAGTGCTCCATCTGGTGCGGGATTACCGCACCCTGCTGAGCGGATATTTCGTCATTCTGGTGATGGCCACGGTTTCAGAGGGCTTTGGCCTAGGCATGCTTCTTCCCATCATGGAGACGGCGACCGGCAAGGGTGGGGATTCGTTTTTCACGCGGAAGGTCCAAGGCCTCTTCGAATTGGCGGGCCTGGAATTTTCATTGCCCTCTCTGGCGGCCGTTCTTGGCCTCGCTCTTGTCGCAAAGTACGGCCTTGTCATGTGCGCCATGCATCTGGCGAGAGTGGTCAGCGCCCGGGCGACCCGCGATTTGAGGGAGCAGGCGTTCCGGAACATCATGGATCTTCCCTTGTCGTATTTTTACCGGACGAAGCCGGGAGATCTGGTGGCGACCCAATTCAATTCGGCCCAGAATGCGGGGGCGATTTTCGAATACGGGGCGAACCTTCTCAACGGAGTCTTTTTCTGCCTTCTCTACTTGGCGATCAATTCGTTGATTTCGTTCTGGCTGACGCTCATTGTCGTCGCCGTTGCCGGCGCTTCCTATTTCTTCATCCTCCCTCGGTTTCGCGTCGGTTTCAGGAAGGGTGACGAAGAAAAGGCCGTGATGGACGACGTCAATTCCTATCTGTATGACACGCTCTCCGGAATTAAAACGGTCAAGGCGTTCGACAATTCGGTTTCACATATCAACAAATACCAAACCAGGATCGACCGATACCGGGATCTGTCGATTGAGATCGTCGACAACCGCATCGTGGTGTTTTTCTTCAACGAGCCGGTGCTGGTTCTGCTGGCAATTGGTCTCCTTGTCGCCGCGGTACGATTCTTCGGCATTCCCTTTTCCAGCGTCTTGGTCTTCCTCGTGGTGCTGATTCAGATTCTTCCGAAGGTGAAGCTGATCAACAACAATTGGCTCGCAGTCCAGGAATTTCTTCCCCATCTGGCCAGGATTGGGGCTCTCATCGACCGGAGGGACAAGCAGTATCTGCCTGAAGGTTCCGTTCGGGTCGAATCGATGGAGGGAGACATCCGGTTCGAATCCGTTTCGTTCCGCTATCCTCAAAGAGAGGAGTTTGCGCTCAGCGATGTCAGCGTGGTCATCGAAAAGGGCTCGACGGTCGCGGTCGTGGGACCCTCGGGAGGGGGGAAGACGACTTTTGTCGATCTTCTTTTGCGGCTTCACGATCCCACGGAAGGGACGATTCGGGTGGACGGGGTGGCGCTTCCGGATATACGGTCCGGGGACTGGCGCCGGCTGATCGGGGTTGTGGAGCAGGATCCCTATCTCTTCAACGACACGGTTTCGACCAACATCCGGTACGGAAAGCCCGATGTCACCGGAGAGGAAATGGAGCAGGCGGCGAAGTTGGCTTATGCGCATGATTTTATCGAAAAGCTCCCCGAGGGATACGAGAGTTTTGTGGGCAATCGCGGCCTGAAGCTCTCCGGAGGTCAGAAGCAGCGGATTGCATTGGCCCGGGCCCTGATCCGAGAGCCCGAGCTTCTCGTGTTGGACGAGGCGACCAGCGCCCTCGACAGCGAATTTGAGCGCCTGATTCAAACGGCCATACACCAGCTTCGGGGCCGGATGACCATCGTGGTTGTCGCGCACCGGCTCTCCACCGTCCGGGATGCAGACAAGATTCTGGTCATCGAGGGCGGAAGAATCGTCGAATCCGGAAAACACGAGACATTGATGGACAAAAAAGGCAGGTACCGGGACCTTGTGAATCTGCAAGCCGGGTCTGATCAATGAAAAATTAGCGGGGGAGGTCGAGGGAGCCAGATGTCGGACTCGAATGGATGTGTCGGGGCCCTGTTGTTGGGGAGGAAGGGGAGTACGGGATTTCCCGGTAAAAACACGTATCCGGTGCTGGGAAATCCGCTTGCATATTATCCGATGAGGGCCGCCCTGGACGCGTCCCTTGTCGATGGTGTCTACCTCTCGACCGACGATGAGGAATTGATGGATCTCGCGAGGAACAACGGGGTGGAAGTGATCGTCCGGCCGCCCGAGCTTGCGACGAAGGAAGCACTGGGCGAGGATG
>CAMYJL010000331.1 GCA_947258645.1 uncultured Nitrospinota bacterium | reverse complement strand
GCCTGTGAAAGGCCCCGGGTTTTCGGCGTTTCGGGGGAAATGATCCCGGTGAAACGAAATTCTCCGGGATAGATATCGGCTCGGATGCGGCCCTAATTGCCCCGTTTTCTCTGACGCCAAATTTTCGGTGTGGTTTGAGGCTGAATCAGGCGGTTGGTACTGGGAAAAATCCGAGAATTTCCCGCTGAGCCCGCCAAGAAAGAGGGAGGTTCACCTGGAGAATATGGGACAAGGTGACCCCAAGGGGCTGCCCGTCTCGTCCAAAAAATCAACTGAACCCAAAATGTCTAGAATTCCGAATAAAATTATTAATTCGCCATGCACAGGCACAGGCGTGCTTGTATTTCTCAGGATCGTGTTTTGGGGTCCAGAGCGTCGCGTAGTCCGTCGCCGAAAAGATTGAAGCCAAGCACCGTCACCATAATTGCCAGCCCGGGCGCGACGACGTTGAACGGCCTCACGGCGAGTGAAGTCAAGTTCTGCTTGAGGTCGAAGCCCCACGAAGGCGTTGGCGGTTGGGAACCCAGACCCAGGAACGAGAGGTTTGCCTCGAGCAGGATGGCGAACGCGATGGAGATGGTGGCCGACACGATCAATGGGGCGAGGCAGTTCGGCAGGATATGCAGGAAGAGCAGCCGGAAGTCCGAAGCCGAAATGCTTCGGGCGCCCTCGACAAACTCGTGCTCCTTCACGGCCAGCACGCTCCCCCGCACAACGCGCGAGAAGATGGGAATGCGCACGATGGCAAGCGCCAGAACCACGTTGGCAGTGCTCGGCCCGAGGATGACCATGATGACGATGGCGAGCAGAAACGTGGGAAAAGCGAGGATGAGATCCATGAACCGCATCGTGACCAGATCGAACCAGCTCCCGTAATAGCCCGCGCAGACGCCAAGCGGAATACCCAGAAGAACCGCCAGTACGATTGAGCCGAGGCCCACGAAAAGCGTGACCCGAGTGCCGTAGATGACTCGCGAGAAAATATCGCGGCCCAGCGGGTCCGTTCCGAATGGAAATTTGAGAGAGGGCGGCATAAGGCCCGGCCCGGCGGGTTCCTCGAATGAATTGGGAGCGATGATGTCGGCTGTCAGGGCAACCAGGACAAGGGTGATCACTATGACGAGACCGGCGACAGCGGTCTTGCTCCTGCGAAGGCTGCGCCAGAGCATCGAGAGCATGCTTTCATGGTCAATGTCTTCACCGGTCTGAGGCGGCGTCTTGAAAAC
Organism: uncultured Nitrospinota bacterium; assembly: GCA_947258645.1. GTDB lineage: Bacteria > UBA8248 > UBA8248 > UBA8248 > UBA8248 > CAMYJL01. The sequence goes on along the minus strand of CAMYJL010000331.1, from coordinate 2,807 downwards.
CGATGTGGGTATTCCGTTGTCCTGACGTACGGATGTGGTTTCAAGTTCACGCTGGCTGGGCTCAGTTCTCATAACGAATTCTCGGATCGAGATAGGCGTAGAGAATATCCACCGTCAGGTTGGCCAGTACGAAAATGGACGAGGAGACCAGAATAAAGCCCATCACAGCCGGGTAGTCCCTGCTCGAGATGGAATTGATTCCATACTGTCCCAGGCCGGGAATGGAAAATATCGTTTCGACGATGATGGTGCCTCCCACGAGGAAGCCCACTTGGAGGCCCATGACCGTGACCACGGGAATGAGCGCGTTCTTGAGCGCGTGCCTGTGAATAACGACAAATTCGGCGATTCCTTTCGAGCGGGCCGTTTTGACGTAATCCTGCCCAATGATCTCGAGCATGCAGCTCCGGACGAGACGGGTGAGGATGGCGCCCCGGGTGAGCCCGAGAGTAAGTATGGGCAGGGCCATGTGGGCAAGATGGTCGACCGCGCCCTGCGACCAGGGCTTGTAGCCCTGTACTGGAAGGACGCCCAGACCCAGCGAAAAGACCAATACGAGCACGATTCCGCCGAAAAATTCGGGCATGGAAATGCCCACCATCGCTCCGCTCATGGCGGTGTAGTCGCTCGCCGTGTAAGGGCGAACGGCGGAAAGGATGCCGGCCGGAAGGGCCACCATCAGGGCCACGATCATGGCCCCGAGGATAAGCTCGAGGCTCACAGGCAGGTGTTCGAGTATCTGGCTGAGGACCGACATGCCCGAGAGGACTTCTTTTCCCCAGTCCCCCCGGGCCAGCCGGCCGAGCCAGAGGACGTATTGAACATAGATGGGACGATCCAGACCGTAATGGCTCCGCAGCGCGGCCGCGATATCCTCTTCGTAATACTCGCCGAGGTAGGCCTCGATGGGGTCGCCCGGGATCGACTGGATCGTCAGGAAGACCACCATCGTGATTCCGAGGAGCGTCGGAATCAGCAAGAGTACGCGACGGATGATATACGCTCTCATCTCGCCTCCATCTACGCCGGTTTACCGGTCAAGCCAGACAGATGTGTAATCGAGCATCATTTTACCCAGATTCGTGAAGCCCTTCACATCGGACCGCGTGGCCTGAAGGAAGGAGAAGCTGGCGATGTTCGGGTAATAGCCCTGTGCCAGTATATAGCGCTGGAGCTTGTGGCTCACTTCAATCTGCTTGCGCGGATTGATGGTCGAGCGCCAGAGGTCGAGCAGCCGGTCCACCTCCGGATCCTTCAGGTTGTAGTAGTCGATCCCCGACTTGGAGTGAATGGTGTGCGAGTTGGTGTTCACCGTACGCGAGGAAAGCGTGTTCTGAAGCGTGAGCTGGAGCTTTCTCTGGCGCACGAAGGCGCGATTCCAGGTGGCGTAGTCCACCACGCGGATGTCCATCTTGGCGCCGAGCTTGGAAAATTGAAGTTTGAGGGCCTGGGATACCTCGATGTGGGCGGGGTCCGAGTTGTTGGTGGTCAGAGTGAACTTGAGCGGCTTGCCGCCCGGTCCGTATCCGGCATCCTTGAGGAGCGCCTTGGCCTTGGCCGGGTCGTAGGGGCACTCGGCCGTGAGGTCGATGGCGTCCTTGGCGCCGGCGGGCGCGTAGCTCACCCATGGCTTGCCGAGTCCGCGCAGGGCGGTCTTGACGATCTGGGCGCGATCCACGCCGTAGCAGGAAATCGCCCTTCGAACCCGCTTGTCTTTCCAGGGGTTTTTCTGGCCGTTGATCGGAAAGGCGTAGTTCATGGTCTGGGGGCCGACAAGCACTTTCACGCCGGGCGTTTTCTTCGCCGTCGCGTAGAGCGGCAGGGGAAGGTTGTTAATGATGTCGATCTCTCCAGCGGCGAGGGCGTTCATCCGCTGATTTGCATCCGCCATGAAATAGAACTCGATCCGATCGACATAGGGCAGGCCCTTTCTGAAATAGCCCTTGTGTCGTTCGGCGAAGAAGTGCCGGTTGCGTTTCCATTCGACGAATTTGAAGGGGCCGCTCATGACCGGATGACGCCTGAATTTCTCAATGTTCATGTCGTAGGACTTGGGGGAAACCAGGACAAACCGGGAGAATGCCGCGGTCATGGCGTCTAGCGTCATCGCCTTGCCGACGTCGTTCTGGTGAACGCGAACGGTGTACTTGTCGAGCACTTCCACCTTGTTGATGTGAAAGAGGTAGCCACTGAATACGTTGCGCCATTTGTACTTCGGGCTTTTCTTCTTCATTTCCTTAACCCACGTCGGAACGACCTTGCCATTGATGATGTCCAGGTTCCACTTGACCGATTTCGCGTCGAGCGGCGTACCATCGTGGTAGGTTCCACCCGGGTGGAGCTTGAAGGTGATGATGCGTCCCTCGTCGGAGACCTCCCAACTCTTCGCCGCGTCCCCAACAATGTTGAAGTTCTTGTCGAGGCGTACCAGGCCGGACCCGATTGCCTCGCGATATACCTTGCGCCCGAAGCCGACTCCGATTGGATCCAGATTGACGGCTTCTCCCTCAATGGCAACTTTTAGAGTGCCTCCTCTCTTGGCGGCATGGGTGTCGGTCGCGGGACCGAATGTGAAAAACAGAATGGAAAGGATGGCAATTAGCATTGGCAGCATGATGACACCTCCATTGGCAGGGCACAGGCAATGTGAAAGTAAAAGAATCCCCTTTCTGAGACCACTGTCAGTCAGGCTGTTCTTCTTCCTGTCTGATCTACTTCTTCACCTTATCGAGCAGGCCGGTCGCCTCGAGGTCCTTCCGGAACGCGCGCTTTTCCTTGTCCGTCAGCGAGACGACCGGGGGGCGCAC
>CAMYJL010000330.1 GCA_947258645.1 uncultured Nitrospinota bacterium | reverse complement strand
ACCTAAAGTCCTCATAATATTTCCAACTGACGAATCGGCACAAAAAATCCCGAAAAAACGATACCAGATGGGGATGACCAAATACTTATCCGAATATTACAAATGGGTCATGTTTCATGTAAGTAATGAAAAGGAATCAAGCAGATACGGGCATCCCAGGAAGAACAACCGAAAAGGTACTCCCCTTTGTGAGTTCACTTTTTACGGCAATCTGACCTCCATGTGCCTGGGCGATCGCCTGAGCCAGGCACATTCAGCGGGACGCTATTTACCGAAGACAGGAACCTCATTCTCCGGCAATGAGCCCCTCGCGCACTTTGGGCATGGTGACCGCGAGATCGAGAATCGGCAGGCCGTGAGATGGCCCGACCACAGCCACGTCGTACTCTTCGAGCAACGCTTCCAAGCGGTCCGCATAGATGTTCATGTCGGCAAACCGGGTCCAGAACAGGGCCCGCTCCGCGAACACCCCCAGGACCTCCGCCAGGTCGAGCGAGCTGGCCTCTTCCGCAATCTTTCCGCAATGCCCGTCCCAGTGGTAATGGCTGTAGGCGAAGCCGTCCCCCGGAAAGAGCGCGCGGGCGCCGGTATCGAATCCCCAGAGCGAGGTGCGCAAGTCGCGGACGACCGGTTCGACGGCGATGAACTGCCGGTCACCCAGATCGATCGCATCGCCGACCTCCATGTTCTTCATCCGGTGGGCATACTCCGGGTAGGAGAGATGGTAGTCGCTGACGTCGCAGCACACCGTCATCTCGGGATAGGCTTTGAGCAGCCGTCCGATCCCGCCCGCGTGCGGGGTTTCCTGGTGGGAGAGGAACAGGTATTTCAGCGTGGCGCCGCGTTCTTCCAGGATATCCTGCACCTGACGGGAGATGACAGGGTAATCCGCCAAATGACCTGTTTCGATAAGCATGGCGCCTTCCGAGCCGACGAGAAGATAGGCCGCGTTGTAGGTGTGGTAGACCTTTCCCTTGTGTTGCTGCTCGTGACAGATGCCGAGCCAAAAAATGCCGGGAGCGATTTCACGCGGCAGAGGGTTATCTTTGGGGTCCATCATGATTATCTCTCCATACCGCGGGGAACGTAGCGCGGCGCGACGACCGAGCGATCCAGGTCGCGCAGCACCTCATCGAGCACCGTGAACTGGCGCTCGACCAAACCGCGCCCGCGGAGAATGGTTCCGTATCCGGGGGCGAGGGTTTCGATGTCGTATTTGTTGAAGATGTCGGCGATCCCCTTCCGAAGGGGCCCGGTCTCCACGCCCTCGACCCACCAATAGCGAGTGTTCAGCAGGAAGGAGCGCACGAAGGAGTTGGTCGTCACCCCGTCGTCGTCCTCAACCAGCCATGGGCCCTCGGGGTTGTCCTGCCACACATGGCTGAACATGTCCGAGGAGAAGAGGGTGCGGGTAGCTTCGTCATAGATCCACATGGTGGTGATCAGACGGATGGGCGCATTGATGCCGTGGATGGTCCGGTTCGGGTTCTGGCCGACCTGGCACTGGAGCTCGGTTCCGAGGACGGTCGTTGGAAAGATCCGTTCCTCCTCTGTCTTGGGACCAAATTTTTCCACCTCGAAATCGAGCCAGAAATCCATGTCGGGCCGCCGGGCAAAACACTCCACCACGTTGAACTCTTTGGCGAGGGCGGCCGCGTTCCCGACGGACATAAATTCGTTCAGCCGGAGCGGGTAAATCGACAGCGGGGTATCGGGCGTGATGATCGATCGGATTTGCTCGAACAGGGAATCCCTGTGCCCCGCATAGCCCGTGTCGAGAAGGATCGCGCCGCCGTCCTCCACCAGAAGATAACAGTTCGACGGGGCGAATCCCCGGGCGCTACCCGGGTAGGCGCTGACCCGACCGTCGAGCGGAAAGACGTTGTGGAGGGCATAGGCCTTGCCCTCCCCGAGATCCGTGATCCCGCTGTGAGACAACACACTGCTTGATGCCATGAATAAATTCCTCCGATAATTCCTCGGTGGACTGTCCGTCCTGTCCAAAATTTGTCCGAAGTCTATGCCGCGTCGCGGAAATCATATTTGAGGATTTCCCCAAGCCGATCGCGACAAAACACCCTTCCCGTTTTCTTCTCTGAGGACCTCCCAGGTTCGAGCAATTGGTTCTCTAAATCCTGATGATCCTGCTCTTTTTTATCCTTCTTTTGCCCCGGGAAACTTTAGAGAGATGGGCCCGGATAGATCCTACGGTCAAACCCTGGATAACCTCATTCCTCCTGAACAATGAAAAACCCGGGAGGAAACGTTCATTTCCACCCAGGCTCATCATTTCTGCACGGATTTTTCAAGCCCGCCGGTTTACTTTTTGCTCATTATTTTGCCGAATTTTTTCATCATCTTGTTCTTGTTCTTCATAAACCACTTCTCATCCATTCGAAGAAAAGCGTCCGGGTCGAGAACGCCGGGCTTCCGGGGATAAAAAGGCTTCATGTCTTTCAGGATTCCGGCATAGCCCCCCAATTTCGTCGCGATGGCCTGGCCTTCCGGGCCGCTTTCCCAATCGATCCAGAGCTTTGCGGCATTGGGGTGCGGGGCGTTGGCGCAGATGCCAACCGGACTCGTCTTAATAACAATCCCTTCCTTGGGATAAATAGGCGCGACGGGCTCGCCTTTGGCCTCTCGCCTGACCAGATCGTGCTCATTGCTTACAACGAGGAGATCCACCTCACCACTGATGAGTGTAACTGCAGCAGTGGAGGCTGCTTTCAGCAACAGGGGTTTGTTTTTGGCAAGCTTCTCGATATAGCCCCATCCGTACTTGGTGATGATCGAGCCCAGCCACCATCTGGCCGGGCCGCTTTTGCGCGGATCGACAATGGCGATCCGGCCTTTCCATTTGGGGTCGAGAACATCTTCCCAGCTTTTGGGCAGCTCACTCTTGGCCACTCTTTTCGTGCTGTAGCTCATCGAGGCGAAAGTGGTCCGCGACGGGGTGTACCAGCCTTCCGGTTCCGCCAACCCCTTCCTGAAACGTGGCGTGTTCGGGGTCACGTACTTCATCAATACGCCTTCTTTCTTCCAACGGATGAAAGAGGTTGGATCCCCCGTCGAAACGATGTCGCACTTGAGTACGCCGGCCAATTGCTCCGCCGAAACCATGCGGATGATTCCGCCGGTTCCCTTGCGCGTCCAGTTCACCTTGATTCCGTATTTCTTCTCAAATTCCGCTGCCACCACCTTCAGCACCCGGCGGCTCAGACTATGATACAGAACAACGGTTCCTTCCTTTTTTGCGGCCCGAATCAATTTTTCATTGGCAAACGATGCCGTCGGCATTTGAATGCCTATCAATCCAATAACAGCGATCAGCAACCCCAAAAACAAATTTCGACGCATGTGCAATCCCTCCTTTCGATGATCTGCCTTAAAGGATACGCAGACCAAACCTCTCTTCTTCCGGAAATCTCACTTTCAGGCAGGTCCAGCGGCGATCAACCTTTGCCAGCCATGATCCTCGTGAATTTTTTAATCATTTTCTTCTTGTTCTTCAGGAACCAGGCATCTTCCACATAAAGCATGTTTTCCGGCTTGATCGCCTCGGCGGGCCGGGGGTGCTTGAGGCTCACGTCCGAGCGGGTCGGGACGTAACCTCTCACCCGGTTCAAAAGCGTCTGCCCTTCCTGGGAGCCTTCGAATTCAATCCAGAGTTTCGCGGCGTTTGGATGGGGGGAGCCTTTACAGATGCCCGTGCGGCCGGTCCGGAAAAGCAACCCTTCCTTGGGGTAGACATTATCCACAGGCTCGCCCTTGACGCGCCGCTTCACGATGTCGCCTTCGTTTCCCGGAACAACGATATCCGCTTCCCCCGAGACCAGGGCGACGGCGGAGGTAGAGAAGCTCTTGAGCATCAGAGGCTTGTTCTTCGCCAGCTTTTCGAAGTAGCCCCATCCGAATTTCTGAACCATGGCGGCTACCCAGAGCCTCGCCGGCCCGCTCTTCTTCGGATCGATCGAAGCGATGCGGCCTTTCCATTTGGGATCCAGGACGTCCTTCCAGCTCATGGGCGCCTGGCTCTTCGAGAGCTTTTTGGTGTTGT
>CAMYJL010000329.1 GCA_947258645.1 uncultured Nitrospinota bacterium | reverse complement strand
GAGCCCGAGAGAGGGGGGGCTGTCGATCAATACGGCGTCGAAATACCCCAATGCCTCGATCTCGCTGGCGAGACGGAGCTGTCGATATTCGTCGTGAACGATGTTGACGGTGAAGTCCGCCAGGCGCGCGTCCGAAGGAGCGACCCAAAGATTGTCCGTGTGGGTTTTTTTCAGGACGCTGATCAGGGGGATCCGTTCCTTGACGAGGGCCTCGAATATGGAGGGTTCTTGGGGAGAGGGGGTGGCGTTGAGGCATTTGCTTGCGCCTCCCTGGGGATCCATGTCGAGCAGCACTGTTCGCAGGCCCTGGGAGGCGAAGTGCGCCGCGACGTGAACGGCGAGTGTGGTTTTGCCACTTCCCCCTTTTTCGTTCATGAAGGCGATGCGACGGTTCATTTGGCTCTCCGGTTCGTTTCGAACAGCACCCGGCCCAGAATTTGCCTGAGATCGATGATGGCCGCCCGCCCGCCGCTTTTTCGGGCGAGCCAGCCTATTTGATGCGGGTGGAAGAGCTCGCGGCCGCTGATTTCGTTTCTCGTGGCGTCGACGATGCCCGAAATTCGGTCCACCATCAGGGCGGCCTCTTTATGTTGATCCCCGACGATAGCGATGGGTGTGTTCGCGTCGAGGTGCCGGGTCGGAAGCCCCAAGAGGCTGTCCAGGGCAGAGAAAATAAGATTTCTCCCGCAAACATGAACGATCGTGGAGAGGGGGCCTGAGTCGAAATGCTCCGGGCCGGGAAAGCGGGTGACTTCGCGGACGAGCGCGGCTTCGAGGGCGATGGTCAGCCCTCCGGCCTGTACGATGAGAAAGTTTTTGGATTCCGTATCGATCGGGCGAGGTGTGCCGGCGGGGAGGGCTGGTTCGGTGACAGCCGGCACGGGAGCGTGCCCGGGCACCGTGGTGGAAGGCGGAGATATATCGAAAATAGAACCCAGGGATTGGGATTTCCGGATTCCCCGGGCGATTTGGGCCTCCGCGCCAGACATAGAGGGGGAGGGCAGCCAAATGGAATCGATTGCACCATCGCCCGGACGGCCCGGTTCACCTGACTCGGAGAGGACGGAGGGATGTTGATCGGGAGACACGATTAGTCTTCCTCGTTCGGCTGTTCGGATTTGGCGGGAAGGGGGCCGCTTTTCAAGGATAGAGCGGCCAATTCGTTCTCCATGAGGCTCGAAGACCCGGTGTTTCGCAAATTGCCCTGCATTTTTCTCACGGCGTAGATGGCCTCTTCAAAGATTGTCCTTTCCCGTTCGGTGGCCGCCAGGGTATTTTCCGCCTCCAGGGCCAGGGTCTCCAGAACGGAGAAGACTTCTGTCAGCCGATCCCGGTTATCGTTCAGGTCTTTTTCTATCTTTTGGACGGATGCGTGCAGGAGGGCGGCGAATTCCCGAATGTCCCGCCGGGCTTCTTCCAGGTACTGAGAACTTTCGAGGAGGCGGAGATTGCCTGTGCGCTGGGTGGATAGCGCGCGCGTGGTCCGTTCGCGCACCCTGTCGACCTCCGCCGCGAGATCGGTGGCGATGGTTTTGACTTTTTTCTCGAGCGTATCCGATCCGGATACGACCGCCCGCTCCGCCGCGCTGCCCGGGCTTTGAGATATGGCCAGCCGGGCATTGAAGGACAGATCCTGCGTGTCGTATGCCATCTCATCGAGAAGGGGCGCGATGTTCTCGAATTCGCCGGCGGATTCCCCGAAGGTTTTCACCGCCTGTGTTGCCGACGCCATCCGCTCCAGTGTCGATTCCATGCTTTCGATGACCGTGTCGAGCATCTGGCCGGTTTCATGAAGTTGGTTTCCGGACAGGGATGTCGTCAGTTCCGTCGGCAGTTTCTCGAGCGATTTCGCATGAGGGGCGAGGATTTCCTGAAGAGTCTCCAAATGTTTCTTTTGTTTTCGGGCGGCTTCCCAGAGAGAAACGCTCGTTTCCGCCTGTGAGTTCAGTCTTGCTTCTGTAGATATCAAAAAATCCAGCATCCAGTGGGCCCGGTGGGTCTGGCGCTTCAGGATGTCGTTCATGTTGCCCGAAACTTTCCGGACATCGCGGGATCGAAATTGGGGAAGAACGGGAATTCCGTTTTCCATCGCAAGGCCGTCTCGAAGGGCCTTGCTGAAAAGGCGCAGGTCGAAGCGAATCCGCCGGAGTGTTACCACGTATATGATCGCGAGAAGGACGAGCAGAATCAGGAGCGCTTCAGGCAGAAATGGCTCGAGTCCGGCCAGCGGACGACTAAATTCCAATAACGCAGCTCTCACCCAGGATCTCCGATATGAGCCGGGCAGGGCGGTATTTTAATCCAAAGATCGTTTTTAAGGCACCTCGGGAAACTTTCCCGGGTCTTTGAGAGGGGAAGTTTCTGGGCGCCTTGGCTATTTTGGGTTCTATCGGCAGGCGGGGAAATTTCCCGAAAGAGAGACGCCGTCACGGCACCGGGAACTAATTTTTTCGGATAAAACCGGAAGACGATCTTGGGAGAAAAAATGGATTTAAGACAAGCGTAAAAAACCGGCCTCTCTTTTCCCGGCGGAGCGCCTCCGTACGAATTTTCCTCGCGGGGTGGTTGTCCATGTGCAGGAAATCCATATGTTGAAAGTGACGTTAACATGAATGCAAATAATACACGATTGTGGTTAGTGGAGGAATTTCTGCAAAGAAAATGGGAAAAAGCTATGGTGTAAACGGCGGTTATGTTATATCTTGCCAACGTTTTGTACGCTGAAACGGAAATTTGGTCATTCGCCGTGGTTCGTGATTGCCGGTGATTGCGTGGATTCAGGAGAGTCTAATGAAAGCTGAGTTTTTAAACCCTTTCCTCCAGGCCACTATTAATGTTTTGAGTACGATGGCCATGATATCGCCCAAGCCGGGCAAGCCAGGGGTGAAGGAAGATGATGTGGCGGTAGGGGACATCACGGGGATTATCGGCATTACGGGCCATGCGGAAGGCTCCCTGGCGGTCAGCTTTTCCGAATCGTGCGCGCTTAAAATTGTCGAGAACATGGTGGGAGAGAAGTACGAAAAGATGACGGAAGAGGTGGCCGACGCCGTTGGCGAGCTGACGAACATGATCTCGGGCGATGCGAGGGCCCAACTCCAGAAAGCGGGCTTCGATTTTTCGGCTGCTATTCCTACGGTTGTTCGAGGAAAAGATCACACCATCCGACACCTCTCGCAGGGTGGACCCACGGTTATGATTCCGTTCACCACGGATGACGGCAATTTCTACGTCGAGGCATCCTTCTCCGGTTAATCGGGTTTTCAGGAAAAAAATTATCTGCCTGCTGCGGATGACTGGATGATTTGCCTGATCTCTTCATCGTTGAGCGTTTGAAGCTGCTCGAAGGTAATGAGAAGGGTTGTCTCAGGGTCGCCGCGCTCTCCCCACCATAGCCGAAAACTGTCTTGGACATAGCTGAAGCGGATGTCCGTCTCAATTCCCGGTATTTTTCCTGCCAGCAGCTGACTGATCCGATTGGCCATGGTTCGCCCCAACTGGCGGCGTTCTTCTACCTCTTTGTTCAATGGATTTTCCCTTCCGTATGAATCCCCCGAAGAGTGGGGGTGAATAAGTTAAAGGGCTTTCAGGGCTTCGTTCAGTTTCCTCTCCAGAAGATTTTTGTAGACGAGGAAATGATAGGTTTTTCCTCCCCGGGGGCATTGTTTTTTCCGGTAGCCCAGCGGAAGGCTGAGGTCGGAAATGGAAATATGCCTTTTCCGGCCCGAGAAATTATACATGTGCTCGGCCACGGCCCGAAAGATGCCATCGCCGTGCTGGAGACTCGTAAAGAGTTTTCCGTCAACCTCGAAGACCAGAGCCCGTTTGCCGTCTTTGGTCATTTTCTCGGAGTCTTTAGGGTAGTCAGTTTGGTTTGACAAGGATTCTGCGAGACTAGGGGTTGAAATAATATGATCTAAAACACGCTGAAGGTCTTCTTTGTTATCCCTTTTGAATGTAAAGCCGTTCCTCCCGTTTTCAACAAATTCTGTCATCCCCTCAACGTCTGACACAATGACAGGGGTGTGGCTCGCTAGGGCATTTAGTAGCACCAGAGGGCTATTTTCGTACCAGCG